>PWGF01000163.1 GCA_003554375.1 Spirochaetaceae bacterium | reverse complement strand
TGTGAAGGTCAGACCATGCCGCTTCGGCGGCGGTATACACCGTTTCGTCTGCGAAATCCACGTCCGATTGCGGAAGATATGAGACCCGTGCGTCCCCGTCGATAGAGACAGTTCCCGATTCCGGTGAGATTTCTCCCGCGGCAATCCTCATGAGGGTGCTTTTCCCCGACCCGTTTGCGCCGACCAACGCCACTCGGTCACCCCGTTCCAGGGAAAGATGGGCACCGTCAAGGATCTGAAGATCGCCAAATCCTAGTGATATGCCGGATAGCTGGAGTAAAGGCATAGTTGAGCGCCTACCAGTCGGAGATGTCGGAGGTCTCCTCGTCTTCGTCTTCCTCAACAGCCTGGAAGAAGAGAACGGTCGCCGCTCCCGCATCGTCCCGCACTACGTAATCCCGGATTGAAGCTTGGGGAACATGGGTCAGTCGGACTCCTCGTGGCTCCAATTCATAGAGGAACGTCACCAGCTTGTCGTCCGGGGCCCCCTCGAATCGAAACGAAACCGCGCCGTCATACTGTCGCCGCAGATCTGAGTGGAGGAAGTAACGGAAGACCATCTCGCCGTAGTCTGCATAGGCTTCCGGGACGACGTTCGGTCGAAGGCGGTCCATTCCCTCCCACGTGAACCGGTCGTCGTCGAACGTGATCGTCCCGTATGCACGGCTCACCAGCGCGTGATCTTCTTCAACGAACTGCTCCCGGGCGCGCTCCCGACGCTGTTCTTCCTCCGAGATAACCGACTCAAGAGATCGACGCAATCGAGCCACCGGAACCGTGTACTCCTGCTCTTCATGTTCGAAGAAGAGCGTGAGCCGACGGGCGCTCTCTCTGCGAATCTCCAGAGAGCTGCCGGTTACACGGAAATGGTCTGACGCCAGCTGATCGATTCGGTGAAAAGCAATAGTCTTCTCTATTCCCTCGGGGAATACCAATGAGATCTCCCCGGCATCGGTGTCGGTGAACATTCCGTATTCCGGGTTCAGCTCCTCCAGAACGGGCGTTTCGTCCGCCACAAGATCAGCGTAATCCTCCGGCCGCCACGTGTGCTCGAGGATGACCATAGCTTCGCTCGGAATATCCTGGGGCATGGCACCATCTACGATCGTTCCTTCGGAATCAACTACCGACAGGCGGGCGCTGAAGACATGCCCCATTGTTCCGTCTTCCGTGATCACGTGATACCATCGGCCGACATTGTCGGCGATCCGCTGCTCTTCTTCTTCCCGGTCGAGGACGCGCACCACTTCTTCTTGCTCCAGCCGATACACTACGCGGCTCTCAGGATCTGGGCGGTTTCGAACGGGAAGGGCTCGCTGGCGCGAAATGGCCGTGAGCCGCATGTGCTCCTGTGACAGCTCCGATAGCCGATCTTGGGCAGCTTCCTTGCTTGCGAATAGCTCCAGGCGTGCCGTGTCGAGCATGTACTCATCGTCGTTGAGTCGAGTAATTGCTGCCGAGCCGCGCCGGGGTTCGTTATAGATTGGAACGATATCCCCGGGAGTGAACGGCTTGCCGTCTTCAGGCCAGAGAAGAAGAGCATAACCTCTGGCTTGAGGGACGCATCCGATTACAAGAACGCCTATAAGGAGGCTGGCTATGGTTAGAACAAACGGCGGTACTCTATTCATGGCCGGGCTCGCTCTAAATCTACCACGCGCTGCAGTTGGGGAGTCAAGATAGCTGCTACGAACAGCACGATCGCTGAGGATCTATCGGCGTTCATAGTGTCTCGACAAGGACATTGTCATCGACAAGAATGAGCACTCGGCCTTCGTAGAGCAGGTTTCGCAGGTTCTCGTTGGCAAGCAGACGTTCCGCGTCCTCTTCGGCAATCTGTGGATTCCCGGGACGAATCCCAAAGAGCCCCGTGGCAGCTATCTGCATCGGTCTATCGCCGATTCGTTCCCGGTGTGTCCGTGAGGTTGGATCGCTCCCGTACCCGACTACTCCCCAACGCTCGAGCGCTTCCGGATCGACCATGTCAGGTCGGAGTACCGGTGCGAGGCGATCGTCAAAGATCCGGGGAGCCAACAACGGATATGCTCGGCTTGCGCGGTCCTCACCGTGTACCGGGAGCTCTCCGCGGGCATCGATGACGAGTCCGGTGAAATCACCTCCCGGTCGCCACCCAATTACTCGTCTCATAGGGCGCGGCCGCTCATGCGGAACGAAAAGCCGCAAGACATCGGGAATAAGAGGGTATTCCCGTGCCACCGTAGCTTCGTCCAGAGTCCGATTGAGCTGGGGAGGGCGGGCCTGCGAGCGAAGAGGAGGGTCGGCCAGACGTTCCGCGTAGCGATGGTCTTCTTTGATGAAGTCCACACCTCGTGCATCCGAGCGAACGGGTATATCGTAGAGCGCCTGCTGAGCCGCGCGAGGGAGAACGTTTCTCAGTCTGGTTTGAAGCTCGTAAGCGGCCTTAGCCGAGTCCTGCTGCAGGGGAGCCACTGCCGTTACGCTGAGCTCCATTTCCTTCCAGTCTATCGTGAGGTCCAGCTCAGTGTTCGCAGGCGCGTCCAGCGGAGGCGAGGCTTCGAGCGACGGAAAACCGGATATAAGCGCGACGGCGACTACCATGCCGGCGAACCGGCGCCGGCCGGGGCGGTGAGGTCTCCTGCACGAATCTGTCATACCGAATTGACGCGTCATTCCAAGCTCCGTCGGACTGCACGCAGTCTCCTGTAAGTAGAATCGGCACAAATCGCATCGGTTTGAGCAGTACTTGTCGCCGGCACCGAATCAAGGAGAGACGAGCTCTTCGGAGTACCCCGCGGCGGCAGCACCGATGGCGGTCATACCCTCGCTTCTGTACTGAAGCCGTTGTTGCGGCTACTACAGCCGTTCCCCGAATCGAATACCTGCCCACTCCCAATTCCCGTGAAGGTCCGGGTTTGCGGGGAAGTCGATTCGCCGGAAATAGAAGTACCACACGGAGATTCGGTCATCCCAGTTCGTGGTACGGAGATATGCTTCGCGATCGGTTGAGTCTCTCTCCGGTTCGGACCTCCACTGCAGGCGCGTAGAGCGGTTGAGAAAGACCCCCAGGTCGAAGTCAAATCGGCTGTTGGGGTCGTCGGGGTCTTGGTTCCACGTCGCCGTGAAGAACTCAACTGGAGACCGCAGCGAAAGCAAGCGGCTGGTATTGCGGTGTCGCAACGCGGCGGTGATGTCACTGATGAGGTCGTCGAGCTCTTCGTGTGTATCCGCGGCCGGCACATTTCGGTATGCCAGTAGGCGCTCGATTTCGCGATGCGCATCAGGTCGGCCCTTGATACGCGCATCCGGATACTCGAGGAAAACCTCATAGGCGTCGAAGCTCTTATCCCACGCCCCAAGCTCTTCCCATGTCTGAGCGAGCCGGTAGTGGAGCTCGCCGCGCTCCGCTCCTTCGGCAAAACGTTCAAGAAGCTCTTCGAGGTATTCAGCCCGTTGAGCAGGACCGTCCGTGAGCCGGATCAACCGGTCGAGTGCTGCGTGGTGGATGGATGCTCCGTTCTTGTTGGTGTCCGGATGCTCCTTCACTGCCCGACGATAGTAGTGCTCAGCAATAGAAGAGGCGTTTGAGTGCTCCTCGTAAATCCTGCCCACAAGGAAAAGGTAGTAGCCGGCGTACGGATCCTCTCTATCCCGATTCAGATGCCGAGTAAGCACGGGGATGAGCCGTTCGGGCTCACCGTTTGAGGTGTAGAGCCGTTCGAGCTCCTCGACCGCAACCACTCGTTGCTCAACGGGCGTGTTCTCATCTTGCACGAGCTCCAGAAGGGCCGGTTCCTCATATCGGTCCGCTTCACCAGAGTGACTCCGAAAGAGTTCTGCTTCCGGGCCACAGCCAACAAGAAACCCAATCACGACAACGGAAACAGTGGTGAAGCCAAAAGGCCGGATCCAGCGGCCACACGTCTCACCCATGCGGGCTTTCCCGAATGAAACATGCATGCTACCTATACTATACAGACCGACGTAGCAGTGCAAGCTTCGTGCAACCTTCAGCGAACAGGCGCCTTACTTCGCCTCAGGGCTCACAGTCGTCGGTACCATCATCGGCAGCGGGTGAGGTAGTGTCGACTCTTCTGTGTTCTTCTGTGTCACGCGCGGAGGATCAGGGTATCGAAGGCACGGCCGGGGCCGACCATGGGCATTCTCTTCTGTCACGCGAGGAGGATCAGGTATCCTCGGGTAGCGCTCGTGGCTCTGTTGGCAAGTTCACTACCGTCTGGTACGCTCGAGATTCCTATGCGGTTGAACCTGGCGAGCTCACTTCTGGTTTTCGGGGCAATACTGATTGGCACCGGTTCCGCGATTCTTCTGTGGACTCTGGGGACTCCGTGGGAGTGGCGCTCTCTATGGCCGGCGCCGTTCATGTTGATTGGAGTTGCTCTGATCCTATACGGCGTTCTGGGCGGCGGGCCGGAAGGGGCCGTCTTTGCCGGAGTGTTTCTTGCTCTCGGAGGGCTGGCACTCTTTCTCTCCAAGACGACACTGACCAGCAGTGAACTTGCCCGGATATGGCCGCTGTTCATGGGTGTCTGCGCAGTCTCGCTGCTGGTGCATGGCCTGAGAAAGCCTCACGGAAGTCGTGCTTCTTACACCGTACCCTCGCTCGTGACCCTTTTTCTGGCCGTGGTGTTTTCGGTCTTCAGCTTCAACCTGATCGAGAGGGACTTTCTTCGGTTTGCCGTTGTTTGGTGGCCGGTGGTACTGGTCTTGGGCGGCGCGGTCCTTTTGACTCTCACTGTGCTCGGTCGATCGGAATAGGAGTGTTCCATTGGTCTTACGCCCAGGACTCATCTCCTGCCGCATTCTCGACAAATCCGGAGGAACCGGCGAAACCGGCACGATTGGTGAGCCCGGCGAGCCCGGCGAGCTCGGCCGGCCCGGCGAAGCCGCTGGATTTTGCGGGCCCGGCGAGCTCCGGGGTATTGCCGGGCCTGGCGAAACCGACGAAACCGGCGGCAAACGGGGTAGCGTGCTCGGTCGGACCCAGGCGGGGAGCCAAACGCCTGTTCCGAGGGAGCTCAACGATAGGTTTCGAGAATGAGCGAAAAGGCGAGTTCGGATCTTGGGCGCACACTTCGGCGGATTCTGTACCAGAATCACCACCCGGTGTATATCTCTCCTGATCCGCTGGAGCTCGTCAGGGAGTTTGACGATCCGCGTGAGCGGGAAGTAGCTGCGCTGATTGGAGCTTTGTTTGCTGTAGGACGGGTACCCCTTATCATCCGGGCGGTGGAGCAGGTATTTTCCGCCCTACAGGGGACGGGAGGCTTGCACCGGGCGGTTTCGAACGCGGATGCCGGGGAGCTCCGCGAGCGACTGGGGGCGTTCTCCTATCGCTTTTTTGACGTTACAGAGACGGCGGCCTTGCTGAAGGGGATTGGAGTTACCCTGCGTCAGTACGGAACGTTGGAGAACGCGTTTGTAGAGGGATATAGAGTCAAGCAATGCGTGTACGATGGTACGGTTGCTTTGGTGACGGCGTTGACAGCAAGGGACACACCCCTCCGGACTCACCTTGTCCCCGATCCGAGAAACGGAAGCGCGTGCAAACGGCTCCACCTCTTCCTTCGCTGGATGGTACGGAGCGATTCGATCGATCCGGGGGGATGGAACTTCGTGGACGCTTCCGAGCTTATCGTGCCGCTGGATACACACCTGCAGCGGATAGCCCGAACGCTGGGGTTGACCCAGCGGCGCTCCGCTGACCTACGGACTGCCCGAGATATTACTTGCACGCTCAGAGAGTTTGATCCTGCTGACCCGGTGAGGTTCGATTTCGCTCTGACTCGCATCGGTATCAATCCGGAGGCGAATTTCCTTGACTTACGATCCGAGGCGCAGTAGGGTCACGACTAAATCAAGCGCGGCTGGGCGTGCCGGCTGTTGAACGCGGCTGACTCGAAATCCTTCAGAGCAAGGACGGCCGATTCAGCAGACGGCTGGTGTGCTAGGTTTCGCTCTCCGGGCTGGATTCAGAGAGCCCGGTTGCCGAACTTGAAATGCTGTCTTCAAAGGAGCGGTCTCATGCAGAAATACGTGTGTGAAGTCTGTGGCTACATCTATGATCCCGAGGAAGGCGACCCGGACGGCGGCATTGAGCCGGGAACATCGTTCGAGAAGCTGCCGGAGGACTGGGTATGCCCGATGTGCGGCGCCGGCAAGGATGAGTTTAGCCCAGAAGAGTAGGTGTGCTCGGCAGGGCAGTGCCGGGAGAAGCGCCGGCGAATAGGCCGTTGCGTCGGGCACCGTCCGCCGCGCTGTAGCGACGGGTCCGGTGTCCGCATCCGGAAGGCTGTGCGCAAGGAGAAGCTCAGGCGTTGAGCGCTGCCTGCCGCTTGTAGTGGTCTTCTAGAGTAATCCCGGCCATGGCTTCCACGACCGGCACAATGCGTGGGCAGATGCACGCATCGTGGCGGCCTTCGGTCTTGATAGTGGCGGGATTGCCGTGGACGTCGATGGTCTGCTGCTCGCGTCCGATGCTGGAGGTAGGCTTGACCGCGACTCGGAAGACGATCTCGTTTCCCGTGCTGATTCCGCCGATTATCCCTCCCGCATTGTTTGTCAGGAAGCCGGTCTCCGACATCTCATCGTTGTGTTGGCTCCCGGTCATCCCTGCTGCTCCGAATCCGGCGCCGAACTCGATACCTTTTACCGCCCCGACGCTCAAGATCCCGTGTGCTAGGCAGGCGTCCAGCTTGTCGAACACCGGATCTCCCAAACCCGCTGCCACGCCCCGGATCCTGCACTCCACTACGCCGCCTGCGGAGTCCGATTGCTCTTTGAGCGTTCGGATCCTATCGAGCATTCGCTCGGCGGCATCCCGGTCACATGCGCGCATCGGATTGTGCTCGATTACCTCAGGTTGGTACGTCTCACACCGAACGCCCGCCGCCTCCTTCGTATAGGCGTGAATGCTTACCCCCCGTCGGGCGAGAAGCTTTCGGGCCACAGCGCCCGCGGCAACGCGTCCGGCCGTCTCGCGACCACTAGCGCGGCCACTTCCTCGCCAGTCACGGATTCCGTATTTCATCAAATACGAGTAGTCCGCGTGTCCGGGACGGAAGAGTTCACGGATCGAGTTATAAGCCGACGGATCGGCATCGGAGTTGTATAGGATCATCAGCAGCGGCGTCCCGGTAGTATGCCCCTCAAACGTGCCGGCGAGAATGCTAACGAGATCGGGCTCCTTGCGGGGCGTTGTGGCATCGTTCTGTCCCGGTTTCCTTCGATCGAGTTGTTCTTGTACCTCTTCGGTGGTGAGCTCAACGCCCGGAGTTACGCCGTCTACGACGACTCCGACCGCTCCGCCGTGGCTTTCGCCGAACGTTGTTATCCGAAAGGCCTGCCCGAAGCTACTGCCTGCCATAAAGCTTCTCCTGTCTGTGTTCCGATCTCCTGGCTCTTGGTAGTCCGCGGCAGCAGTCACCATATGTTTGTCGCAACTCCGCCGGTGCGGCCGTCGGTTGGGAGTGCTGGGCGTCAATCTCAGTCGAGCATGATCTGCCGGTCGACGCACATGCCGGAGCGCGCCGGGGTTCCCCATCGGATGCCTCCCCGCCGGCGTAGGCCACAGCAACAGGGCTTCCCGCGGCCAGGCTCTACCCCTCGTGCCTATGGCTTCGCCCGAGCCAAAGCGACGACCTCTTCACAGACCTCGTCAATCGCGCGACTCTCAACCGACACGGTGTGATGAGCTGAAGCGGCATATCGAGCCGAGCGCGCAGCGTACAATCGGCGAAAGGCTGCGCGAGCACCGGTGCGCGGCAGAAAAGCCGGTATGCCTCCAGCCACGATTCGATTCCACAGCACGTCCTCGTCTTCCGAAAGGTACACTAGGAAGGTGTGGGAAGCAAGAAGGTCGAGCGCTTCGGGATTGTCGGCGACTCCCCCGCCACAGGCCAGAACCCATGCCGACGGTTCGGATCCGGGGGCGTGAAGAAACTCGCGAACCGATTCGAGCTCCGCTCGACGAAAGCGTTCCTCGCCCAGAACTCGGTAGATCGATCTCACGTCCGTGATCTCCAAGCCGCGGGGAGTCGCGGCCGTCTCTTCCTGCTCTGCATGCGGTGTTTCCTCGGGGGGGGCCGCGGGCGTGTCCCCTCCGGCAGCACGAAGCCCGCTTGCGCTGTACTCCCAGCGGCGTACGTACTCCACGATGAGGTGGTCGTGATCGACCAAATTGCGTCCGAGTCGCCCGGCTACGCAGTTTCCGACCGAGCTCTTCCCGGAGTGCTTCATACCGATCAATGCAAGAACATCCGTACGGTGCTCCACCAAATCTCTCCTTGTTGCGCCCGGATATGCCGGCTCGACGTCTCAGCCGGTTACAGCCGCACGTACAGTTGAGGCTGTGCTCTGCGTTCCTCCCAGTCCAATCGAAGTGCGATCCCAGGACGAACGATAACGTCGCCGATGCTCACCCCGAGCTTCAGTGCGATCTCTCCGCCCACGTGGACCGCGGAGTCGGGCTCGAACGTGAGGGCCGGATGCGGTCCGTCGCCAGCAGAAAGCCCGGCTGCAGCCTGTGCTTCCACGAACAGCGCGCCTCCAAAGCCTTGCAAGCTCAGTAACAGCGGAAGCGGCACATCGGTTAGCTTGCCTGGACTCCGGAGCTCAAGGCGGCCGGAGAGAAGGGCAGGGAGGTCGCGGCTAATCGCGGTCATCTGCTCAAAGCCACGCAATGCAATCGGCCGCTGCTGCGGAACGGCACCGGTGGTATGCCGGCCTGAGGCTGACACCGAGCCCGAAAAACCTCCGCCTAGGGGGAAGCTTCCTATGAGATCAGCCCGAGTTCGAAGACCCGGGTGTGCTGCTCCTATACCGGGGATTGGATGAGCAATTGAGAAACCGCCTTGGAGAAAGCGCTGCGGGTATAGATCCCGGGCGCTTCCGATACTGCTCTTTCCGGCCGATACTCCTGCGCCGGCAAGGGCGTAGTGCTCGTTCGGCAACATGAACGGAAAGTCCGAATCGGCACTGGCGTGCATGAGGTGTTCGATCGCTCCGCTGAGAGTAATCCGGGTGGTCGTGTCTCGGTCAAAACGGCGATACAGGTCCACCCGGGCTTCCATGATCTGACTGGTAGTCTGACGTGCTCGTCCCGGCCAAGACGATTGGTAGCGCTGGTCGAGCTCGTACGATAGCAAGGCGCGGCCGTAGCGCGACGACAGAGCGAAAAAGCCGTGCGGTTGATTCACGGTCGGGTGGTAGCCCATTGCAAGGTACCAGGCAGTCCGCCTGGGAAGTCCTACACCGTGCAGGAACAGCCCCATCCCGAGATCGAGGTTTCCATCGGCTCGAGTGGTGACGGAAGGATAGGGCAGCCATGCACGAGGCCACGGGAAACCGTAATGCCGGCGCGCAGAATACGCTCCGGCATCCTTGAGGTCGGCTCGAGGCATAGGTGGCGGGGGCGAGGCAAGGGCGGCGGCGCCGTCGTCGGCAGCCTGCCCCGCTCCCGCGAGCAAGCGCTCCAAGGGAGCAATCTCCGCGAACTCGGGCGTTTTCCGTCGGATCTCGTAGCCGTCGGAGCGATAGGTCACGTAGTAGATGTGGTCCTCATACATCGCTCCCGAAACGATTCCGATACGGTCCCTAAGAACCCGTTCCACGGCCCCGGAACCGGTAACGCGGTGTAGCACGAGTTCGCCGTCGCGTTCGGCCACGTAGTATAGGAGGCCGTCGGAACCGTACCGAGGGTGGTGCTGCGGGGTGATTGCGTTGCCTCGCGAGCCGGCCGAAAGAACTGCGGTCGCGGGTATGGCCTCTCCACTCGGTCGAAGTCCGTCTTCCTCCGTTACAGCGAGCGGCAGGCGGTACACGCGTTGTATGCCGCGCTCGTTGCGTGCGAAGGACACCTCCCGGGCACTGGGCGAAATGTCCGGATGGTAGATATAGGCGGCTTGCGGGTTATGAAGAACCGAGAGATCTCCGCTCTCAAGGTCGACTGCAACCAGACGGTGATAGGTCCCGCGCCGCTGAACCGCCACGGCGAAGCGCGTACCGGGTACATACACCGGGTGGAAGAGCCCTGTCGCATCCGTGACGCGACGGTCGTCGCCGCTTGTTAGGTTGCGCTCGTAGAGCCGAAAAACCCGTTCGCCGCCCGCCGGCTGGGACGGTTTGGAAACCTGTGCTGCGTAGACAATGCGGCTCCCGTCTCGCGAAACGTCGAAGCTGTCCGGGTCGGCGAGCGATGCAACGATGAGCTGCTCCGCTTCCGCGAACGCCTCCGGGTGCTGCGAGGTGGGCTTATCCGTAGGCATTTCCGTTTGCCCCGGCGCGGATACGGGGGGGAGACGTACGATACCCGGGCGCTCATCCGGCGCGCTGCGGTGTGCATAGAGTGCACCGTTGCGAACTCGGACGCCGCGGAAATTCGATACCCCCTGGGAGGTGATGCGAGCTCCTTCCGGCACGTCGGAGCGTTGCCCGTAGCGTTGAGCTCGTCGATCCAGCATAGCGTCGTAGAGGTCGTGCATCTCCCGGCCGACAGCACGCTTCACCGCGTGGTTCATTCCGAGGAAAGGCAGCCGCACATACTCCCGGTGGATTTCCCGCAGAGTACCGGGCCCGTACTCGTCGGCGATGTACTCCACGATAGCGGCGCCGGCTACATAGAAGCGTCCGGGCGGTGGGAGGTGGGTATCGTAGGCTGCACGCCGGAGATCGAATGTACGGTCCTCAACGATCGGAGCCTTCAGATAGAGCTCGAAGTGGGGGCTTGAGAGCCTCCCCCCCTCGGTGAAGGCGCTCTCGGCATAGATGGCA
>PWGF01000233.1 GCA_003554375.1 Spirochaetaceae bacterium | reverse complement strand
TGTGGCCCGTTTCGCTGTTTTGCGACAATCAGCTCCGTTTCCACGTTATTCGTCTCGTGCTCTTCGTTCGTACCTCGTTCTCGATGCAGAAAGAGAACGACATCCGCATCTTGTTCGATCGATCCGCTCTCACGGATATTCGCCAGTGTGGGACGCCGCCCTTCACTGTCGCGACTCACCTGCGATAGCGCTACGATGGGTATAGATAGCTCCCGTGCCAAAGCCTTCAGACTACGGGACACCTCAGCAATCTGCTCGTGACGCGGAAGCTCAGGATTCTCGGCCCGGATCAGCGTTATATAGTCGATGAAGATAATACGCACTCCCGCCTGACTTCGCATGCGCCGGGCCTGAGCCCGCAAGTCCAAGAGCTTCATATTCGGCTGGTCGGTGATGAAGAGCGGAGCGTCGTAGATGAGACCTGCAGCGTCCGTCAAGTTTTTGAAATCTGCAGGCAGAAGATATCCGGTTCGGATCTTCTGACTGCCGATCCGCGCTTCGCTCGACACGAGGCGCTGCATCAACGCCATATCGGACATCTCCAGCGTGAAGAAACCGACTGGTGTGCTGCGATGGAGCGCCATATTTGCCGCCATCGACAAAGCAAGCGCCGTCTTGCCAATTGAGGGCCGAGCGCCGACCACTATGAACTCGCTGTCCTGAAAACCGCTCAACATATTGTCGAGCTCCGTCAGTCCACTCGGCACCCCGGTGTAGCTTTCTTTGTGTCGGTAAAGATGCTCAATGGCCTCCACCGTACGCTCGATTATCTCGCGTGCCGGCTTATAGCCCTCAATTTGACTCTCATCGGTAATCTCAAAGATCCGCCGTTCCGCCTCCTCCACCATCAGGCGCACATCCTGAGCGTCATCGAACGCATCCTGTCTTAGCTGGTCCGCAATCGAGATCAGCCGTCGCCGAGTGCTGGTATCGCGAACGATCTTCGCGTAATACTCGACATTGGCCGCTGCCGGAACTTCCGAAGTCAATTGCGCAACATAGCCGGGACCTCCAACCCCTTCAAGCTCACCGGAACTACGAAGCTCTTCCGTGACAGTGATAAGGTCCGGCCTCTCAGCCCTGTCGATCAACCGGACGACCGCGTCGAAAACCTTCTGATGTGCTGCATGATAGAAGTCACGCGAACGCACAATCGGAATGACCCTTGTCACCGCCTCCGGGTTCAGGAGCATTGCACCGAGTGTCGCTATCTCGGCTTCGTTGTTATGAGGGGGTACACGCCCTCCGATTCCGCTCATAGCGACTCCACCATGCAGTGCTCAGTTAACTGGCGTCCGTTTCGCTAACAGAGCTACTATTGCCACTGATCCGCAGTCTCTTCGGCCTCAGCCTCAGACACGGCGCTGTCTTCTTGACTCACAGTCTCACGGCCGGTCTCCCCGATAGCCTGTTCACTGTCCGCTTCAGTCGCCTCGGCATTCTCCCCGCCGGTCTGCGCGCCCTCGGGGGCAGTCTCCGCGCTCTCTCCCCTTGCTTCCGCGCCGTCCGCGGCGACATCTGCACTCTTCTCGGCTGCGGCGGATTGCCCGCCGGTCGGGCTAACCTGCACCTGAAGGTCTGCTACCTCGCCGCCATAGAGGCGGATACCGACGCGATAGTTTCCGGTAGCCTTGATCGTGCGCTCCGGGATATCGATGTTCTTACGGTCGATCTCAAGTCCTCGACGCCCCAGCGCCTCACGAATAGTGGCACTGTTCACCGATCCAAAGAGCTTCCCATTTGCGCCGGCGGGCATCTTCAGCTCGAGCGCCTCCGACTCGATTCGTTCCTTCGTCGACAGCGCCGCCTTTCGCTTCTCTTCCTTGCGTCGCTCAATGGAAGCACGGCGCCCCTCGATAATCGAACGCCCTTCCTTGTTGTCCAGCAGAACCATCTTACGCGGCAGAAGGTAGTTCCGCGCGTAGCCTGGAGCCACGTCGCATACATCCCCCTCTTCGCCGAGACTAGGAATATCCGTGTTCAGTATGACCTTCATGCTTTCCTCTTCTCCTCTTTGACCGCTCCGGTTCTTTGGCTTCTCGCGCCCGGCAACGGCCGCCGATCTTCTCGTTCACTTCACCCGTGAGCTACCTCATGTAGGCCCGGCGCGTCACGGCCGGCCGCAACGCGGCCACCGATCCCGCCACCGGGCCCGCTCCTCGGCCAAACCCAACAACGGGAGGGCCAACGCTACCACCCCGCCCGTGACGGGGATCAGGAGCAACACGACTACCGCCAACGGCACAAGCAGCCGCGCCGCCGGTCCGCGGGCAAATGCCCACGACTGCAGCACCCCGAATCCTTGCGCGGCATAGAGAACCAGAATCCCCAAGGCCAGGTTCCACGCAAACAGTCCGAGCCCCCCGATTTGCAGCGCCACATCAGCGACGGCTCCGGCCAATGCGACTCCGAGTACCGTCAAGGTTCCTCGCGGAACGCGAAACCGAGCAACCATGGACTGCCGAGAGATCAGAGTTGTCCCGATTGCCCAGTTCACGCCGATCAGAACCACATAGCCGACCGCGTACGCGCGAACTGCTATTCCCTGCCCAAGTTCTACCAAGGTCTCAACGTCACCGTTTGCCATGGTCCCCGCCATACCAGCGGGACCCATCACCTGCTCGACCTGCCCGAGTTGAGCCGTCAGCACTTCGGTGAATGCTTCGCCCTCGATCAATTCGTTTACCGCCGGCCAGCCGAGCATCGCGGCAACTCCAGCTCCAATCAGAAGTCGAACGGCGCGCGGCCGCGGACTCCGCCCCAAGTTGACGTACCCGAGCGCGGCTATTGCCCCTACTTGAGCAGCTAACTCCGACCAGGTCGCCGTAGTCAGCTCCTCCGCTTGGTAAACGAATAATGCCCCCACGAGAATCGCGGTGATAATCAACCCATAGGCCAGGTGCTTCCCGTCGGTCTTCCCGTAGAGAAACTGCAGCGGAGCAAGATAGAGGAGCATAAACGGGCCCGTAAGGAACATGAGAGTGGAGAGCACACTGAGGCTGCCGACTGCAACCCAGTCGGAACTACGGCTCGACATCTTCTTCTCCATTCGTCCTTCCGGACCTTCTGCGCTCCGCCCCTCAGAAGTCTGCCTTCAAGAGGCTCAATCCGGCTTGTATCTGCCATGGGTCGCAAGCCCGGGGGCTCGGGGGACGCGACCTGACGGGGTAACGCCGCCCGGCGTCAACCCATCGGCAACATGCCGAGCACCCGAGCACGCTTAATCTCCCGAACAAGCCGCCGCTGGTTCTTCGCGCTTGTGCCGGTTATGCGCCGCGGGAGAATCTTCCCGCTGTCCGTGATGAAGCGGCGCAACACCTCGGGATGCTTGTAGTCGATCGTTAGGTTCTGTGTCTTGATCTTGTCGACTTTGCGGCGAAAATACACGCGCCCTCGCCGGCCGCCTCCACCGCGACCGCCGCGAGGCGGTCTATCGCCTCCGGCCGAATCCCGGCCTTCAGAAGGACCGGAGCGACCTGTCTCTCTTTCCTGCGTGGCCTGCTGTCTTTCCTGCGTGGCCTGCTGTCGATCCGTACCTTCACGTGCTTCTTGATCCGACATATGCTTGACTCCCTTTACTGTCTTCGTTGGCTGCGCTGGAGCGCATGGGACCCGATTGCGGTGGCCCGGCGTCGTGCTCCAGACCTTCAGAGCATCCAGCTCTAGAACGGCACATCGTCCTCGAAATCGTCATCTATCCCGGCCCGGCCGGCTTCACTTGATCCACTTCCACGTGCCGATGCCTCCGAAGCTGCACCGGAGCGTTGCTCGCCCGGGCTACCGAGAAGCTGAACATTGTTCGCAAACACTTCAACCCGACTCCGAGGTTGACCGTCCTGCTCCCACTTGCTCTGACGGAGCTCTCCTTCGATTCCGACCTGCTTACCTTTGGTCAGATATCGCTGAATGGCCTCCCCCATTCGCCCCATCACTACAACGTCAAAAAAGTTAGCCTCATCCGTCCACTGGTCACCTTGCTTCCGCCGCCGGTTAACGGCCAGGCCGAATTTTGTGATGGCGACGCCGGACGAGGCATACTTCAACTCGGCATCACGCACGAGCCGCCCGACCAACACGACATGGTTAATATCGGCCATATACGTCTCACTCTTCCTGGCGTACTACGAGGAACCGGATCAGATCAGGCTTGAACTTGAGCGCCCGGTCGACCCCTTGAACCTGTGCCGGATCGTGTTCGAAGACGTAGAGATAGTAATGCCCCTGTTCGCACCCGTTTATTGGATACGCCAGAGTCCGCAACTCCATATCATCTTCTTTGACAATTTTCGCCCCGAGCCCTTCGAGCTCGCTGCGAACTTCATCCTTACCCCTACTGAACGTCTCGTCCTCCGGACGAAAGACGCACATCGCTTCATATGTTTTCAACACTCAGCCTCCTTGTGGACATGTGCGACTACTGAGCCCTATACTTGTGTCATTGCCGGAAGCCGTCCGCAACTGTGGCCGGCACCATCCGGTCATCGTGCAGCCGTTCAGGCAAACACGAAAAGTTACATCGGATTCGGCCGGTGGATGTAACTTTCCAGCGATACCACCCAGTAGTAAAGAGGTGAGCTGGACGCTACCACGCAGAGCCGGCTAGTGTCAAGATCGATACTTAGCTGCCGATGATTCGAAAGGGTAGAGCTCCATGTCTGCACGCATCAACTACGAAGACAACTTACTGTTCATCGATGCACTCATCAAAGGCCTTTCGACTGGTCTGAACCTGCAGCCGGACGCGGAGATGTTCCGGGATAAGATGATCGAGGACATAATCTTCCTTGACCGCACGCTGAACCGGCTCTGCGAGTCGTTACGGGAGAACATCTATCTCATACGCCGCGCAGAGTTCTTACGAAGCGTAGGAAAGGCCGAACGGCGATTCGTAGGGCTCCTCGAGGAAGCTCTCAGCGATTCAGCCCCCTTCGCGGACAATCTCACCCCTTTTCGACAGAAGCTGGAGGACCTTCTGACGCGGCATCGTCGGGTAGTGGCGGAAGTCCAGGGGCTTCTGGAGGCAGAAACCAATGACGATGCGGAAGCAGAGGATCTGGTTAGCCAGGACGAGTACCGTCTTCTTCTTGCCGAGGAAGACAATGAGGAAAAGCCGTAGGAAGGTGGCAGCACTCGCAACCAACGCGGTTTTCGCTCCCCCCAAGTCCGGGTATCATAGGGCGCAATGAGTAGACTTCGAAAGACGCGGATCGTATGTACGCTTGGGCCTGCGGTCGACAGCGTAGAGGCCGTTGAGCACCTGCTTCGGGCAGGTATGAATGTGGCGCGCCTGAACTTCTCTCACGGAACACACCAAGAGCACCAGGAGCGTATCGGGCGGGCCCGAGAGGCAAGCAGGCGCACAGGACTTTCGGTCGCTTTCATGGTAGATACCAAGGGGCCGGAGATCCGTACCGGCCGGATCGAAGGCGACGGCGATATCGAGCTACGCGTCGGAAACCGCATAACCCTCACTACCGAAGAAGTTCCGGGGAACGCCGAGCTTCTCTCAGTCTCCTACCGGCGCTTACCCGACGAAGTGCGCCCCGGTAGCTGCATCTTCATCGCCGATGGTCTTATCGAGCTCGAAGTGGTCGGCGTCCTAGACAAGCGCATCAACTGTGTTGTTCGGAGCGGCGGCACCATTGGGTCGCGGAAGAACGTCAACGTCCCCGGCGTACGAACAAGCCTGCCGGCCGTTACCGCCAAAGATCGAGAGGATATCGCGTTCGCCGCCGATCAGGGGCTGGATTTCGTTGCAGCCAGTTTCGTCCGGCGCCCTGAGAACGTAGCCGGCGTCAAGGACCTTCTGAGCGAGTACGACTCGCCAATGCGAGTGATTGCCAAGATCGAGGACCAGGAGGGACTCGAGAATGTCGATGAGATTATCCGCGTCTCCGATGGTGTCATGGTCGCCCGGGGCGACCTGGGAGTACAACTCTCCATTGAGCAAATCCCCATGGCGCAGAAGCGCATAATCGATAAGTGCAACAGGAGCAGTAAACCGGTCATAACCGCTACCCAGATGCTCGACTCCATGATCTACAACCCCCACCCCACCCGCGCCGAGTTGACCGACGTGGCAAACGCGATATTCGACGGTACCGACGCGGTGATGCTCTCGGGAGAGACGGCGGGTGGCAAATACCCGGTGGAATCGGTCAAAGTGCTCGACCGAATTGCCCTGGCGGTCGAGAGCTCGGAAGAATATGTCGCCAGCTGCGCCCGGCACGCCAAAACCACACCCGACACGCCCGATATTGGATATGCCGTTGCGAAGTCGGCCTTCTCGCTGGCACAGGACGTGGGAGCCGCCGCCATCATCACCCCGACGCTTCGGGGAAATAGCCCGCGGATGCTCAGCCGATTTCGCCCGAAAGCCGATATTATCGCAGCTACGGTCAGCGAAACAGTCCAACGTCAGCTTCTGCTTCACTGGGGGGTGATCCCGGTTCTCACTGAGCTTGTGAACGATTCGGACCAGATGATCCAGAACTCTATCCGTCAGGCACTCGCAGCAGGCTATGTGAAGCGCCTTGACCGCGTCGTGACCGCAGCGGGCATTCCGGTCAACTCCCCCATTATGATGAACACTGTCAAAGTACACTTCCTAGGCAATATTCTGAGCCGTGGGCACTCCGGTTTCGGCGGTGTTACGTCCGGGCGCGTCGTAAAGTGCGGTGATAGGGACGAAGCTTACCGCCGCCTTGCCCACCGGGGAGACGAAGTCCTATTGGTCAGGCACTTCGAGAGGGAGTACCTGGACACCATCCAGGGAATCGGCGCAGTGATCTCCGAGGACAAGAGCCCCGTTCCTTTCGACGAGATCCGGGAATCGAACCCGAATTTGGTTTTCGTCTCCGAGCTCCCTGGTGCGTACGCCGCCCTCGAAAACGGCCTCCATGTGAGCGTGGACGGCGAAGAGCTCATTGTATACGAAGGAGTCATCGGCCCTCGATAGAGCAACTCGGCGGCCACCGAAGAGAGACGTCCGAGCCCTTGAAGCCTCACAAGTGCGGTCGCCGGCCGCCTTGAGCCGGCATCGGTAAACCGGTAGGATGGTGAGGGATGTAGGCACAGCACGGAGCGTAACGAGATGGCGGACAGAGTAGCTTCACGACAGACCGAACCGCGCCGTAATACCGTGGAAGAGCTTCGCCTGTTGCTCAGTATCAGCCGGATTCTGGATCAAAGCCCGGACCTGAAGCAGGTTATCCAACCGGTTCTGAATGAGGTAGCTGAGCATCTAGGGTTACTCCGGGGAGCCATTACGCTCCTGGACCGGGAGACGGATGAGATCATCATCGAAACCGCATATGGCCTCAGCGAGCAGCAGCGCCGGAAAGGCCGCTATCGGCTTGGCGAAGGCATTACCGGCCGCGTAGTGGAGACTGGGGAGCCGACAGTGATTCCTCACGTTGAGGAGGCGTCGGACTTCCTGGACCGGACCGAATCGCGCACCGCGGACCATGCAAAAGAGATCAGCTTCATCTGCGTCCCAATCAAAACGGGCAATGAGACGCTCGGTGCCTTTAGCGTAGATCGACCTAAGGCCTCGCAAGAGGAGCTGGAGGAGGACCTGAGGCTGCTGCAGATTATCTGCTCCATGATCGCCCAGGCGGTCAAAGTCAGGCAGAGCTTCATGGAGGAACGCAGGCGCCTGCTGGAAGAGAACACTCGGCTCCACGAGGAGCTCCAGGAACGGTTTCGGCCTGCCAACATCGTCGGCAAGAGCAAGCCCATGCAGGCTGTGTTCGAGATGATCGCCCGAGCATCGCAGAGCGATACCACGGTGCTTATTCGCGGCGAAAGCGGTACCGGAAAGGAGCTCGCCGCCCAGTCAATCCACTACAACAGCCGCCGCGCTGAGAAGCCGTTTGTCAAAGTCAACTGTGCGTCTCTGCCCGAAAACGTTATCGAGAGCGAGCTTTTCGGACACGAGAAGGGAGCCGTGCCGGGTGCAATTGCCGCCCGGAAGGGGCGCCTGGAGATGGCTGCCGGAGGGACCGTCTTCCTGGACGAAATCGGCGACCTGTCACCTACTACGCAGGTCAAGCTGCTACGGGTCCTTCAAGACCGAGAGATCGAACGACTCGGCGGAAACGAGACGATCCGGATAAATGCTCGAGTGATAGCCGCAACAAACAAGAACCTGGAACAACTCCTAGAACGGGGAGCATTTCGCGAGGATCTGTACTACCGTCTCAGCGTCTTCCCCATTCACCTTCCCCCAGTGCGAGAACGGAAGAGCGACATCCCGCTTCTAGCCGACTACTTCGTGGAGAAGTACGCGCGGGAGAGTCACGTGAACATCAGGCGGATCTCTACGCCGGCCATCGACCTTCTCATGAGCTATCACTGGCCGGGCAACGTACGCGAGCTGGAAAACTGCATCGAACGGGCAATTCTCCTTTCGACGGACGAGGTAATCCACAGCCACCACCTTCCTCCGACACTCCAGAGTGCGGAATCAACGGATACGGGGGTTCGAGGCTCTCTCCAGGAAACGCTCGACAGCGTCGAGCGAGAGGTCATATTGGACGCACTCAAGAGCACCAAAGGGAACATGGCCCGCGCCGCTCGGCTGCTGGGAATAACAGAGCGAATAATGGGACTAAGGGTGCAGAAGCACGGGATCGATCCACGCCAGTACCGAGAGTAAGTGAGTCAGACTGCTCTGATTGCCGGGTACTACGCGTCCACCCGATCGCCGTTGAGGGTGAGGCGGTGATTGTTGTTCACAACGGGAGAGCGAACCCGGAGGCACCGCTGAAAACCGAGCGGATCTGCCGGAGCTCCGCCGGCGAGTGCCGACGATCCTCGCCTCGCGCTCATCGCCGTTAGGGAGTACCGGAAGCTTCCTCCGCGGCATTCCGCCGCTTCGTATGCCTACTTTCGCCCGGCTCCCATTCATGACCAGTCCGGAACGCCGAATCGCCTTGAGACCGCTGTGCGTCGTCAGTGCTCCCGTAGTTTCCGGATTCCCGTTCCCGAAGACGGGCTTGAATCTCCGGGAACTCATAGACGACCATCCCCTCATCATCTATGTCCATCCGGACCCGTGAATTATCCACCATGTGCTCGAGAATGCGTTCGACCTGATCCACGCTCAGCCCGGAGGCTACTACGACGTCGGAAACCGTAATCCGCCCCCCTAACCGGTACGCAAGCTTGAAAATCTGCGCCTCGGTGCTCCGAACCCGCCGACGATACGGGTCATACGGGAACATGTCGGCCGGCGCACCCCACCGGTCAACCGTATATCCGTATCGATCCGGCGGCGGCCCGAAGTAGCGGCTACCCGCCCGAACTGCCAAGATGGCAAGCAGGAACGGAAGGAGAAAGATGAATGGGTACCCGAAGAGAAAGAAGAACACGCCGACACGCACCTCCTTTCCTCCAATATACCGCAATCGAGGCGATTGAAAAAGTGTCCCAGTGCCATCTCTCCCGGGGAAGGGAGACTATTCAGGGGTTGCCCCCGCTCCCGCTAAGTGCTGCCGTTTCAACTGGTCGTATCGCTCCTGATACGCTCCGTAGCGATCGGCAAAGCAAGCGCTCCGGCGCGAATGCGGTTCTTCACGGCGTGCAAAGCGAACGACTTGCTCCGCCACCTGGCCGAGCCTTGTTTCTCCGTCGAGGAAGGCCCGTCCGGCGGTTGCGTTCCCTAGCAGCTCCGCGTCCACCACCTCCGGAACCAGTATCGGCCGCCCGACAATATCTGCCTTCAACCGACTCCACAACGAGTTCCTGGCTTGTCCGCCGCAAAGACGGAGTTCCCGCACCGGACAACCGGCATCCTCCAGTATCTCCACCGCCTCGCGGGCAGCAAACCCGATACTCTCAACAACAGCACGTCCAATCTCACCGGGACCGTGAGTGGCCTCTATCCCCTCAAAGACACCGCTCGAGAGCTCCCAACGACCTCCCTCGCCGCCTACCGCCGGGAAGAAGCGAGGCCCTCCGGTTGGCGGCGTCGCCAAGATTCGCCTCATTATCTCGTCATATGGGAGCTCATCTTGCCCGCTGACTCCCCGAAACCACTCGAAAACCCGGCCCGTGCATGCAAGCACTCTTGCAACGTTGTGGAACGGCTCAAGAATGTGCGGAAGGCACCGCACGCGATCATCACGAACCTCGTGCCGGCTACAGTAGTTCACCCCTTCAGATGTGCCTGCCCGGTCGCACACACGCCCGGGTTCCACAGTCGCGGTACCCAACAAGCTCATGAGGAAGTCCGCGCCTCCCGCCACCACAGGGGTCCTCGCCGCGACACCCGAACGTTTGCCGGCAACAGAGGTGACCCTACCCACCTCGCTTCCGGTCTGCACGAAGGGCGGCAGAGTCTCCGGAGCCACTGGTACCGCACGCGCAGACTCGGCGGTCCACATGAACGGCTCATATCGCGGCGATGGGATAAACGCAGCCGCCTCCCCGGTCAACAGAAAGGTTAGGAACTCGGCGCAAGGGAGAAACCACCGTGCGCGCGCCGCCGCCCGCGGCTCCTTCTCCACGAAGTAAGCCACACGCGGAAGGTAGTATGACACGCCCAGGTCAACCCGCTCCACTGAGCGTTGGTCGAACCAGAGCGAGGCATATGCTAGATCGTTTCCATCTCCGTCCACCGGGAAAACGGAGGGACCGTTGCCGCTGATTACAATAACCGCGGGTTGTTGATCGCGTGCGAGTTGCCGGCACAACGCGAAACAACGCTCTGCCAGGGTCCTCCCCAGAAGACCGGCGGCGGGCGTTCCTTGGGGCACAACCGGAGTCCGGCGCATCTCCCGAAGACGGCCACTGGTCTCGATAAGAGCCGCCTTGATCGAGGTTGTTCCTACGTCTATGGACAGAATCAGCGGGACCTGCACGAGCCTTCTTTAGCAGGGACCAGGGCGGCGGTCAACCGGGCACTGACAGAAGAGGTGCGCACAGAACCGGGCACCATGCCTAAGCCCAGGCCGCACGTTTTGACACGTGCTGTGGATCAGTGTACCGTCTGCTGGTCCGGTTCAAGGGCGGATCAGCCCATGCACTCATACGGAGGATGCCCGTATCATGAACGCCGATGATAACTCTGCCAAGACGCCCGCGGCGAACCCCACCGCTCCCGTTTCCAGCACTAACCCGAGGCCGGCCGACATGCGTTTCTCAGCGCCGACCGGCGGAAAGCCTGAACGGAGGACGCTCTCCATCCTTATCCGGACGCTTGCCTGGATGCTTGCCTCAACCATCCTCATCGCCGCGTGCGATCGGGCGGAAGAACCGCGAGAGGCTGAGCGGGATCTATCCATCGCGGTTGTATCGCCGGGATCAATCGACACGAATCCGGAGCTTCAGGAGGTGACCGACGGTACAGAGGAAGCAACCGGACAGTTCGCCAACGTCAATCGCACCGTGTATGAGTTACCATTGGACCGTGAGATGTGGCCGGAGCGCCTCGCGGAGCTATCCGAGGAGGCATACGACCTTGTCGTAGTGGTCGGATCGAAGCTCGCCGAGGTCGCCGACAGCGTGTCGGCCCGCTTCGTCGACACGCGATTTCTGGTGATCGACGGTCATTGGGAGGGAAACGACGCTATCCATTCGATTCTTGTGAACCGGCGAGAGCAAGCGTTTCTCGCTGGCTATTTTGCGGGACTTCTCAGTAGCTACCGTGCCGATGACGCAGGGACCGTCCACGTCGGGATAGTCGGGGGACGCGAAACCCCGGTCTTCAACCAGGTGTTCCTGCCGGCTGCTCGAATCGGAGCCCGCACCGTCGAGGAAGACGCGGCGGTGCCGGCGGCCTTCGTAGGAGATCTCGAGGACCACGAACACGCGGAGGTCACTGCCGGGGCGCTATTCGACGATGGAGCCAGTGTGGTCCTCACATACGCGGGTGCCGCTGACACCGGTGTCCACGGTGCCGCGGATACCTTCAATGGAAAGGTGATTTCTTTCTATCGAAGCGCGTATGATGACGCCGTGGGAACGGTAGTTGGCGTTGTCCACGCGCGCCTCCAAGAGATTACGGCAGAGCGCGTCAACCGCTTCATCGAGGGGAAGCTCGCATTCGGTACCAATGAGACCGTAGGAGTCGCCGACAACGCTGTAGCCTTCGACTTCGAGCACCGGAGCTTCACCGACCACGTTCCCGAGGCGGTCCGGGCGGAGATCCAGAGCATGTTCCGCCGGTTGTCGGACGGAGAGATCACTTTGGAGATGCCGACCACCCTGCCCGAGTAATACGGCAGCACTCGCCCGCCGACCAGGGACTTACCCGCCGGCCGGCCGACCAGCCACGGTCACAGGAGCGCAAGGCGTAGGTCGTCTCCCATGAGACTTCGCAGCGCAGCCCGCGCCTCGCTCCGGCGTCGTTCCTCGCTCTTCTCGATCCGTTCCACCTCGTTTCTGGTGCTCTCGAGGTTCAGGTTTCCGGCGGTTCCGACAGCCGTACGGTCGGCGAGCGAGGCGTCCGGATTTCGCTCCCCAAGCTCCTCGAGATGGGTAGCTACGTACCGGTATGCATCGCGGAAGGTTTCCCCGCCGCGCACCCGCTCAAGCGCCGCATCCGTGGCAAAGACTTCCGGCCTAAAGCCCTCTCGCAGCCGCCCTGCGTCAATCTCCATCGAGCTCACAGTCCGTCGCGCCACTTGGAGCGCAAGTATGCCGGTCTCCACGGCGCGGAGAAACGGTTCTTTGGCATCCTGATAGTCGCGATTATACCCCGAGGGAAGAGCTCGGATCACGTTCTTGATTTGCGTGCTCCATCCCGACACGGTAGCAGCGCGAGAGCGCAGAAGCTCGAGACCGTCCGGGTTGCGTTTCTGTGGCATGATGCTCGAGCCGGAGCACAATTCCTCCGGCAGCTGAACGTATCCGAGCTCGGGAAGCGAAAAGAGGATCAGATCCGTGGCGAGCTTTGACAACGTTAGCATCACGTGCTCCACGGCATCCACGGTGACCGCCTCGACCTTGCCGCGTGCGTTGTTGACGGCGAGAACGTTGTTGTGCACTGAGGCGAACCCGAGCAGCCGCGCCGTCATCGACCGATCGATCGGAAGAGGCGTACCGTAGCTTGCCGCGGCCCCGAGCGGTGAGCGATCGGTGAGCATGCGCGCCGTCGTCAGAAGCAGCATGTCATCGACAAGCCCTTCGGCGTACGAAGCCAACCAGACCCCGACGCTCGACGGCATTGCCGGTTGGAGATGCGTACGCCCGACCATCGGCACCGAAGCCGACTGTTCGGCACGGTCCAGCAATGACCGAGCAAGCGCGCCCGCCTCCTCCAGAAGGCGCCAGATAGCCTCCCGACCGTACAGGCGGAGCGCCGCAAGTATCTGGTCGTTACGAGACCGGCCGGTGTGAATCCTCTTACCCGCTTCTCCGACACGCTCGGTAAGCCGCCGCTCGATCACGGTGTGCCCATCCTCGTCTTGCGGCGCAATCTCCACCCGGCCGGCAGCCGCGTCACGAGCGATCCGGCGGCACTCGCCGACCAACGCGTCCGCTTCTTCATCGCTCAGGATTCCCACGGAGGCCAGCATCTTCGCGTGAGCTGCACTTCCCACCGCGTCGGCAGCCAGAAGCGAACGGTCCAACCGATAATCCTCCCCTACCGTGAACCGCTCGATCAGCTCATCGAGCTCGTAGCCCTTGTCCCATAGTTTGCCCATGACCGGAGGCTATCCGGGCCGAGGCGGCAGGTCAATCGGTAGCCGGACGAGCCGGCGGCCCACCCGGCTACGCGTTTCGACCTGCGCGGTTGGCGCCTACGCGCTTGCAGCCTCGGCAAGCTCCTTGCTCTTCTCAAAGGTTAGCTCGCCGTCGGCGGCGCTTACGACAATACGGTCGCCCTCCTTGAACTCGCCGGCCAAGAGCTTCCGCGCCAGCGGATTCTGCAGCTGGTTCTGCACGGCCCGCTTGAGTGGCCGCGCGCCGAACTGCGGATCGTAGCCCGCCGCAGCCAGATGCTCCTTGGCCGTTTCGTCCAGATCGATCGACATCTTGCGCTCGCCAAGGCGGCGAGCCACCCGTTCGACTTCCAGGTCGACGATCTTCTTGATCTGCTCCTTCGACAGCCGGTGGAACATGATGATCTCATCCAGCCGGTTCAGGAACTCCGGCTTGAACGTGGCGTGCAGAAGCTCCCGAATCTGCGGCCACCGCTCCTCCGGGTTCTCGGCGCCCAGGATGACGTCACTGCCGAGGTTGCTCGTCATGATGATGATCGTGTTCCGGAAGTCCACAACGCGACCCTGGCCGTCGGTCAACCGTCCTTCGTCGAGCAGCTGCAACAGCACGTTGAAAACGTCCGCATGCGCCTTCTCCACCTCGTCAAAGAGAATGACCGAATATGGCCTTCGCCGCACGACCTCCGTAAGCTGACCGCCCTGCTCGTATCCCACGTAGCCGGGCGGCGCGCCGATCAAACGACTGACCGAGTACTTTTCCATGTACTCGCTCATGTCGATCCGGGTCAGCGCCCGCTCGTCGTCGAAGAGGTACGCGGCAAGCGTCTTGGCGAGCTCCGTCTTTCCGACGCCGGTCGGCCCAACGAACATGAACACGCCGGTGGGCCTGCTGATGTCCGAGAGCCCGCTCTTGTTCCGGCGGATGGCATCCGAGACTGCGTTGACCGCGCGCTCCTGGCCGATCACGCGCTCGCCGAGCGTTGCCTCGAGCTCAAGGAGCTTCGCCATCTCGCTTGCCATCATCTTGCTCACCGGAATACCGGTCCAAGCGCTCACGACTTGGGCAACGTCCTCGTCCCCGACTTCCTCGCGAAGCAGCCGCCGTTCGTCCTGCAGCTCGTCGATCTTGGCCGTCTTTTCGGCCAGCTCGCGCTCCGCCTCCGGAATGAGCCCGTGTTTGATCTCCGCGGCGCGAGTCAGGTTGCCTTGGCGCTCCTGCTGCGCCTCCTCGGCGTTGAGCTCCTCGATCCGCTGCTTGAGCGAGCGGATCCCTTCGATGAGCTCCTTCTCGTTCTGCCACTCCATCTGCATCTCATCCCGCTTGGCCCGCAGCTCGGCAAGCTCCTCTTCCAGCTTCTCACGACGCTCGACGCTGGCTTGATCGCTCTCCTTGGTCAGCGCCTGCCGTTCGATATCGAGCTGGAGAATGCGCCGCTCGAGCTGATCGAGCTCCACCGGCTGGCTCTCGATCTCCATTTTGAGCCGGCTGGCCGCCTCATCGATGAGATCGATCGCCTTGTCCGGCAGGAAACGCGAGGTGATGTAGCGATCGCTGAGCGTTGCTGCCGCGATGATCGCTTCGTCGGTGATCCGGACGCCGTGATGTACCTCATAGCGCTCTTTGAGTCCCCGCAGAATGGCGACCGTGTCCTGGACGCTCGGCTCCTGCGTGTAGACGGTCTGGAAGCGGCGCTCGAATGCGGCGTCCTTCTCGATGTGCTTGCGATACTCATCGAGCGTTGTTGCGCCAATTGCCCGGAGCTGGCCGCGCGCAAGCGCGGGCTTGAGCAGGTTGGAAGCGTCCACTGCGCCTTCGGCCGCACCTGCACCGACGACGGTGTGCAGCTCGTCGATAAAGAGGATGATCTGCCCCTCCGACTCCGCGATCTCCTGGATCACCGCCTTGAAGCGGTCCTCGAACTCGCCACGGTACTTGGTCCCTGCAACGAGCGATCCCAGGTCGAGCGCGAGGAGCCGCTTGTCCTTGAGGCTATCCGGCACGTCGCCGGAGACGATGCGCCGGGCAACGCCCTCGACAATCGCAGTCTTCCCCGTGCCCGGTTCTCCGATCAGAACCGGGTTGTTTTTGGTGCGGCGGCTCAGCACCTGCATGATCCGGCGGATCTCCTCGTCACGGCCGATGACCGGGTCGAGCTTCTCTTTGCGCGCCTCAGCGGTAAGGTCGCGACAGTATTTCTCCAGTACCTGGTACTTGCTCTCCGGATCTTGGTCCGTCACGCGCCGGTTGCCGCGCACCGATTTGAGCGCGGTGAGAATTGCGTCGCGCGTGACTCCTGCTTCAGCGAACTTATCCGCCACCGGATGCTTCCGGCTCACCGCCGCCAAGAGGAGATGCTCGGTCGAGACGTATTCGTCTTTAAGATCCGACGCCTCCTTCTCCGCGCTGTTGAGCACCTTCTGCATGGTGGAGGAGAGCTGCATCTGCGCTTCGTCGCCATGCACGACCGGTTTCTGGCCCAGCACGGACTGGATGCCGGCCTCCAGGTCGCGCGGATCGGCGCCGATCCGGCTCAGCAACGGCGGTACCACGCCCTCCTCCTGGCGGATCATCGCCAAAGCCAGGTGGTCTACGTCGAGTGTTGGATGCTTGTATTCTTGTGCTACCCCGGACGCCTGCTGCAAGACATCCTGGGCCTTTAGTGTCAGACTATCGTACTTCATATCTCTAAAAAGTATAAAAATGATGATATCTCACCGGCAACGCCGGTGATTGATGTCCGGTTGACTCCGCCCTCTTGTCAGCCCGATATCCCCCCTCCTATGGTATCAAGATAATACCACGACCTACACAGGAGTACTGCAATGTCCGAGACGTCGCACAATGAACCGGGCGCTCCCCGGCCCGACGCTAAGCCGGTCGCCGAGCCCAATGCCGAGCCGGACTCCAAACGCCGGGCCAAGCCAAACGCCGGGCCGGACGCCGAGCCCAACGCCACGTCCGGCGCCGACCCAGGCGCGCACGGTCCGCTCGAGAATAAGGTGATCATAATGAACGGCTTCAGCAATGCCGAGATAGCACGAATTATGAAATCCGTGAAATCGCTGTTCGACAATCCACGCGACCTCATCTTCGCAAAGACAACCGAGACAAGCCTGCAGATGAAGCTCGCCGACCTTATCGAGGACATGTCGGAGGACCACGAATACCTCAAGAAGAACCCGCCGAACACAGCGAAACGGCGTTCGGAGGCGGAGCCGGGCAGCTCGGAGGGCCGGTAGCGCCGCGCCGAGCCCTCTTCCGACCACAGAGCAAACGCAGTTGGACCACTATGGCTCTATGTCGTATATCGGCGGCCGGAATACGATGAGACGAGCATTCCTCCCTATCTGAGCACGTCGCCACCCGTCGCGGCCAAGCGTCAAGGAAGGGCACTCGCCGCCGCGCTTCTGGGGGCGTTGTCTAACTGCGTTTGTCCTCTTCCAGGAAGGCGTTGCGTTGACAGCTGCTTTGATTACCCGGAAGATGCGTCTATAGACGCCTGGTACTCGCGGGGCCCTTGGGGCGCGTCCAACGGGAGCTGAATTGGGGAGGTTAAGACATGGTTCCACCGCGTTTGTCCGTTCAACAGATCCCAACCTATTCGCCTGGCACCTCCAAGGCTGGGGCGGTCAAGTTATCGAGTAACGAGAATCCGTACGGCCCCCACCCAGCAGCCCTTGCCGCGCTTCAACTGGTGGCGCCCGCTGTCAGCCGATATCCTGATCAGTTCTCCAGCAAATTGCGAAGCGCACTGGCTGGACATCTGGACATCCAGGAAGAGCGGATCATTATAGGAAACGGCTCGGATGAGCTCATGGCAATCGCCGCCGGGACGTTTCTGAATACCAAAGAAGAGAGCCTCGCAGCGGAACACACCTTCAGCCAGTATCACAGCGTAACCTCCCTCTACGACGGCAGTCCGGTGAAGGTTCCGATGAGGCACGGTGCACACGATCCCGATGCGTTTCGCCGGTTCCTCGGTGACCGCACCCGGATTGTTTGGCTGTGCAATCCGAACAACCCAACCGGTACGGCGATGGCTCCCGACGCTATCGAGGATCTGCTCGAGTACATCCCGCGGCAGATCCTCGTGGTCTTGGACGAAGCGTACGTGGATTACGTCCCGGAAGGTCGGCGCCCCCCCACCCGGGAGCTCGTGGACCAGTACGAAAACCTGCTCGTTCTTCGCACGTTCTCCAAGGCATACGGGTTGGCGGGACTCCGCGTTGGATACGGGTTCGGATGTGCCGAGCTAATCGAAGCGCTCTATCGCGTCAAGCCGCCGTTCAACGTCAGCTCCGTTGCCGAGGCGGCAGCTGCCGCAGCGCTCGAAGATCCGTCATACGTGCGTGACTGTGTAGCTCGCAATGCTGAGGAGAGGGCCCGCCTTTCGAAAGGGCTATCCCAACTCGGTTTCACGCCCTACCCCAGCGCAGCGAACTTCGTGTGTATCGAAGCCGGTATGGAGGCCCATCTCTTTGCCGCACAACTCATGGACGCGGGCTACGCGGTTCGCCCACTGGAGAGTTTCGGTCTTCCTGAGGCTGTTCGCATAACCGTCGGGAAGCCGGAAGACACAGAAGGGCTGCTTACGGCCATTGCGGCCCTTCATGAAGCCCCTGCAAGGTCGACGACGAAACGGTGAACCCGCATGCCGCACTCGCGATTGCAGTATCCATAACGGCACTCGCGCTCGTGCTTGCAACAGTGCTCCTGCCCCTCCAGGAGCAACCACCTTTCGGGCGGTTGCTCAAATCCGGACTGAGCGGCGGGGTGCTCGTTCTTGCCTCAGCAGGCATCGCTACCTTGTTAGGCTTCATCCCATTCGGGGCAGCGACCGCCGGCTACTTGCTCGGCCACTTCGTACACGTCGCCGTTGCTGAGGAAGCCCCCAAAGCGCTCGTTGCAGCCGGATTCATTGGCAATCGAGATCGCCGTATAGCACCGGCCGCATATGACGCTGCACAGGGGGCGGTCCTCGGTGCGGCGGTAGGAGCAGGATTCGGAATCGTCGAGAGCGCGCTGCTGTCACCGGGCGGGAGCGCCGTCTTGCTGCGAACCTTCACCGCAATCCCGCTCCACGCAGGCTGCACCGCCATCATCAGCGGAGCGATAGCGGGACGTATCCGCGAATGGCATATCGGGCGGAGCTTGGTTCTAGCAGTCGTTCTGCACGCCGGATATAATATATCCGTGGAGCAGGACGGTGCGCTTCAACTGCTGGGGCCCGTCATCGCAGTGGTGTCGGTCGTGCTTGCCGTTGCGCTCACGCTCATCATTCGGTACCGACACGGATAGAGCCGGATGTTCAACAGGAATTGCGCCGGAGAACCGTGGAAGGCTGTTGACGCTTGAGCAGGGCCTTTGGTATGTTCTCAGCAGACATCGCAGGGTAGAGCAGTTGGTAGCTCGTCGGGCTCATAACCCGGAGGTCGCAGGTTCGAGTCCTGCCCCTGCTATAGAGAAGGCCGGGTCACTCCGTGTGGCTCGGCCCTTTTTGTGTGCTCGCGGGCTTTGTGTTGTCTGTCAGGCGCTTTGACACACCACAAAGACGGTCATCGAGCCCCCCTACCGCCGCGGTTGTAAACAAGACGCGCAAGACCTGGCCCCGCCGGTTTCCAGGGTCGGGTTATTGCCCCTTCCGCTCAACGTCTGCGCGCTGCGGCGGCCGCCGCACTCGGTGATGCTTTGACCGGAACGGTGCCACACACCAGCCGGCTTCAGAGAGGAGGATGAGATGGAACTGTTTGATGCAATAGCACGCCGCGCGAGCTACCGTGATTCGTTTACCGACTCGCCGGTGCCCCGCGACCACCTGGTAAAAATCGTAGACGCCGGTATCCGCGCACCCAGCGGGTACAACGGACAGTCGACGTCATTCGTGATCGTCACCGATCCGAAGATCAGGTCACAGATTGCTGAGCTCGCGGGGGGCTCGCCGGCCCTCACCACCGCCCAGGCCATCATCGCCGTCGTGATGGACCCGGACGCGACAAGCGACCATGAGTTGAGCTTCGGCGTCGAGGACTACGCCGCGGCAACCGAGAATATGCTACTCGCAATAACCGCGCTCGGCTACGCGTCGGTCTGGATCGACGGCGTGCTCCGCAGCAACGACGTGGCGGGCCGGATTGGCCGCCTGCTCGGCGTTCCGGCGGAGCAGGAGGTGCGAGTGCTCCTGCCCGTTGGCGTCCCAGCTGAAGAACCGTCACAGGCCCCAAAGAAGCCGTTCGGCGAGCGCGCCTGGTTCGACCGCTACGGCCCATCGTAGAGCGCGCGGTCCATGACGCGGGTGGAACGATTGCGGAGCTCGCCGTCCTGGCCCTCAGGGCGCACCGTTCGCGTCCGTTCGAGTCGATTCACGATCCCATACAGGAGTAACTATGTACTGCACAATCGATCTTCACACCCATCACAAGCGCTGCGGCCACGCAAGCGGCTCGCTTGCCGACTACGTCCATGCCGCCAAAGCTAACGGCGTCTCCACGCTCGGTTTCAGCGACCACGCTCCCCTGTTCGCCCATCCCGACGACCACCCCTCGCCGAAGATTCAGATGGCACGGAGCGACTTCGGCCGCTACCTGAATGAGGCCACCGCCCTCCAACAGGAACACGCGCACGAGCTCGAAGTCCTCGTGGGAATAGAGGCCGACTACCTTCCGGGGACCGAGCAGGTCTACCGCGACGCCCTCGCAGACAGCCGCGTGGACTACGTCATCGGCTCGGTACATGACTTCGGCCCGTACCACGTATACGCGCCCCGCCGGTGGGCGGACGCATCGGACCCGCTCGAGATATACGAGCGCTACTTCGAAGCCGTTCAGAGCTCCGCCCGCTCCGGGCTCTTCGACGTGATCGCGCACCCCGACGCCATCAAGGCGATGGGCCCTCCCATCGATACCGATCTGACCCCGCTTATCGAGGAGACCGTCCAGGTCATCGCCGCCCAGGATGTAGCAGTAGAGATCAACACCTCCGGCCTCCGCAAGTGCGGAGAGACCTTCCCGGCCCCGTGGGTCATCCGCGCTCTCCACGAGCTCGGCGTCCCGTTGACCTACGGCTCCGATGCTCACACACCGCAGCAAGTCGCTCACGGCCGGCACCATGTAACCCGGTTGCTCGAGGAGATCGGCGTCGAGACGCTCGTCAAGTTCCGCCGGCGCCAACGCGTTCCGGTCTCGCTCCAGGCCACCGAGGAGCAGGCGCTATGCGGCTGAGCCGTCGCTGGGTCCCAAGGTTGCTGCTCCCGTGCGCTTATCGAGGTGTTCTGGGCGCCTTCCCTGCCGGACTCGCCGGTTCCCGCCGGCGCAAAGGCATGTTCTTGCCGGCGAAGAAATCCTTCATCGAGCGACAAGCCGTTTCTCGAACTCGCTGTAGGAGAGTATCTCAGTCCCGCGGAAGCTTCGGAGCTCAAGGAGGTCTTTGTCCCCGGAGACGATGACCTGGGCCCGGCCGGCAAGAGCGAGTGAGAGGAGAAAGTCATCCTTTGGGTCCCGGCACATGTGCACCTGCTCACTTACCGATATCTCGTGGGCAACGTCATCATAGATGCGAAGAAGATACTCTCGGTCTGCGGGAGTAAGAACTCTCGTCAACTTTCGCTTCGACAGCGTTGTGGTAAGCTCGACGCGTTGTTCGCTACTGGTCACTACCCGAATTCGCGGATTGTACAGGTGCCGCCTAAGTCTACGGACCCGTAATCCCAGCAACATACTTACCCAAAGGTTGGTGTCGAGGACAATCGTCATTTAGTGCCGTTGGCCTTCGTAGCGTTCGCGGCGCACGGCTTCGACTTCCTCGGCGATCTCCTCTTCGGTCAGCGAGATATCCTTGTGCTCTTCCTGAAAGCGCTCAAGACGATCCAACGCCGCCTTTCGTTGCAAATACTCGGCGAGCTCAGCGGCCTCTTCGCTCGAGAGCTGGTCCACGAGCGATTTCAGCTGTTCAAAGTCAAGATTGATACTCACACTCATTCGAGGCCCTCCGATTGTAGTATATCAATTCTCGCCTCCCTTCTTCTATCTCCTCGTGGGGACAGCGCCCGCGGGACTCGCTTCGCGACCTTCCGGATCGCCGGCGCGTCGGAGTCTTGCCGTCTATCCGTAACCTTGGTTCGTCTGGAGCGGCTTCGGCGTTCGGCGCCCGGCCTCCGAGATCATCCGGCTTCGCTCGAAGACGCCCAGAGGTTGATATCCCCCTCTTGGGCGTGGCGGTCGATCTCCGCCAACTCGTGCTCCGAGAACTCGAGGTTGGCCAGAGCTCCTACGTTTTCCTCGATCTGCTCGGGGCGGCTCGCCCCAATCAGGACGGACGTAATGCGTCGATCTCGCAGTACCCACGCCAGGGCCATCTGTGTCAGAGACTGCCCGCGCTCCTGAGCTACCCGATTCAGAGCGCGGATCCGTTCGATATTCTCCGGTGAGAGATAGCGCTCGCGCTGAAAAGTGCCGGGAGCGGTTACGGCCCGCGAATCCTCCGGGACGCCGTCCAAGTACTTCCCGGTCAGAAGCCCTTGAGCCAACGGAGAGAACGCAATGGCGCCGATCCCGCGCTGCTCGAGCTCGTCCAGAAGCCCCTCCTCCACCCAGCGATTCAACATCGAGTAGGAAGGCTGATGGATCAGGAGCTTGACCCCCATGTCCTGGAGTATCTCCGCGGCCTCCGCCGTCTTTCGCGCCGAATACGAGGAGATGCCCACATACAGCGCCTTACCCTGCTTCACCGCGCTTGCCAAAGCTCCCATCGTCTCCTCGAGCGGCGTGCTCGGATCGAACCGGTGGGAATAGAAAATGTCCACGTAGTCAAGGCCCATCCGCAGGAGACTCTGATCGAGGCTGGCCAGAAGGTACTTCCGAGACCCCCATTCTCCGTAGGGCCCCGGCCACATGTAGTACCCTGCCTTGGTGGAGATAACGAGCTCATCGCGGTACCCGGCAAGATCTTCCCGGAGGATGCGCCCAAAGTTGTACTCCGCCGAGCCCGCGGGAGGGCCATAGTTATTGGCAAGATCGAAATGGGTGATCCCCAGATCGAACGCCTTATGGACCATCGCCCGCGCGTTGCTCAGGCTCGTCTCGTCACCGAAATTGTGCCAAAGACCAAGCGATACGCCCGGCAGCTGAAGGCCGCTGCGACCGCATCGCCGGTATGCCATACTGCTATATCGCTCCGAATCCGGTACGTACGTCATAGCCTTCCTCCCTTGGGGTCATTTTAGCTCCAACCGATCCAGAATAGCATCGACGTCGATCTCTTCGGCGCGATCGAATACCTCCAGCGCCACCGCCGGCCGGTCCGTGAAGATTCCGTCCGCACCAAAGCTCCGCAGAAGCCGCATCTGCCACGGCTGGTTTATCGTGTAGTTGTGAACCAAAAGCCCTTCCCGGTGGGCGTGCCCCGTATTCCACGGGAGCCCGAGCCGGCCACCTGGCCCGACCCCGAGAGCTCCCATCTCGGTCGCGGTCTTCACATGTCGGCGAAAACCGTTCTCCTCCGCCATCGCAGCGCTGATGAGATAGACCGCTGGGATCTCCGGCGCCAGCTCGATAAGCTGCTCGAGGCTACCGGTGTGAAATGACTGGAAGATGATCCCGCTCCGGCCGGCGGCCACATCGATCGTCGGCGCCCCGACCGCCGCGTTTGCCGTGACGTCCGGGCCGGCGAGCTCCGGCCCCTCCGGATACCAGCACAAGTCCTCGAGTACCGCGAGGACGTCCTCCTCGATCCCCGGATGGTTCTGAGCGGACTTCGTCTCAAGGTAGAGGCCGGGGTTGTTCGGTCCCGCCTCCGCAATTTCAATGAGCTCCCGAAGCGTCACGACGCCCAGGCCCTCGTAAGCATCGCGAGCGCGCTCAGGGTATGCCTGGTTAAACCAGCTTCCGTGATCGAGCTCCATGAGCTCGCCGTAGGTAAACGTCTCGATTCGATCCGTTGAACGGTCGGGGAAGACCTCCTCCACGTTGGTCGTGCGCTCGAGCGTCTCGTCGTGAAAAGCCACGACGACCCTGTCACGGGTACGCTGAAGATCCGCCTCTAGATAGTCCGCACCCAGATCTCGCGCCAACTCATAGGCCGGCGCAGTTGATTCCGGCGCAAGCCACGAAGCGCCCCGGTGGGCAACCACCGCCGGATGAGGAACCTCCCACACCCGGGCCAGCTCACGCCCAGCATTCGGAGGCGAAAGGAACCGCGAAGTTCCGCACGCAATGGCTCCGAGCACAACAAGGCCCAGAATGACGGCCGACAAGACCTTCACACAGCGCTTCATGGCGACGATTGTACCCCGAGATGGTCTCATGTGCACGCAAGCGGAAGCTCGGTTCCGCGTGTGGGGAAACGGTCGGGAGGCTCGAGTTCGAGAAGCGAGCTCTGCTGGTTGCCCCGCGTGCGGGGCCGCGGGCGCGAACCGGGGCAGGAGCCGCGAAGACAACCTCGGAAGCTTTCGCAGCTGCCCACCCGCGCCGACCGCGGGCCTCAATCGGCATGAAGGTATCCGCCGAGCATGAGCCGGTAACGGTGTGAGCTGCGCTGGAAGACGCGCCGGAAGTCAACCCGAAGCATGTCGCGTCCGAAAGCACTGCCCGGTACGACGTTGTCCTCCTTGAGAAGAACGTGCGACTGAAGTCTCTCGTACAGGGCCTCCCAGGTGCGCCTCTCACGCACGTAGATGCGATACTGCTCGCTTGCTTCGGAGAACTCGTGGGAACCCGGGACACCGTCGAGGAAAGCCTGACCGATGTGGCGTGCGTACTCCGCCTCGTCCAACCCCAGCTCGCGAACGAATATGACCGCACGCATATATCTGTTGAAGAAGTATCCGCTCGCCATATCGAAGCCGATCGCCAGAGCATCCCGGATATCCTGCAAGTCGCTCGTCGGGGTGACGAACTTCAGGCGACGTTTCCCACGGCGATCTTTGAGCACCACACCCTCCCGCCCGCGCTCGTTCAGATCCCGGAGCAGCTCGTAGAGCGCATCGATACGGCGGACGTGGAACTCGCCGAGGTTCGGCACCGCAGGAAGATCGTACTCCTCCACGAGACGGTAGCGATCGGCGGGACGAAGGAACTGTCCGTCGGGGGCGGCAATCTCGAAGACGAAGAAATGCGCCCCGGCGGAGAGCTCCGGATCCCGCTGCCGGTTGTAGGGGTTATCGCCCACAACCTCGCCACACAGTACGTGATCCGGATAGTCACGGAAGAACCGGTGAAGATTACAGTCCTCGCCCCAGATTTCCGCCCACTCCGTGGTGAACGGGCAGAGGAAGCCGCCCCGCGAGGCTGCCGGAAGACGCCCGTCGTGCAGGAATATCCGCACATTGTACCCGTCCAGCTTCTCTTCGGCATGAAACGGGCTATTCCCGAAAAGGCGGCGGATTCCCTGCTTCAGACGGTATACCCGCCTGATGGAGGGGAATCCCGGAATACTGCGCTCTCCGGCTCCTTCCTGGTCCAGGATCTCGATTGTCCCCCGAGGCGATTCCCGGTCCTTCTTGTACCGGCGATACGCTTTCCCCTGGAATGTGAACTGCTCGAAGTCGCGATCTCGATCGTGCTCCATCTCACTCATCCTCTGACGCGCTGTCACTTTCTAAGGTGCCGTCACCCCCTAAGGTGCCACGGTCCTCTGGGGCGCAGGCACCCTCTGAGGCACCCCCGTCCTCTGAGGAACCGCCGTCCTCTGAGGAACCGCCATCAACGCGCCCGCCATGCTGCGTCCGGCTGTCTTCGGAATAGTCGAGGAATTCCTCCGCGGCAAAAACCTCGATCCCAAAACAGCCCGCCATCGACGCAATCCCCTGATCCGCAGTAAGGACGATCCCGTCCACCTCGCGCGCCAGCAGCACGACTTCCAGATCCTCCACGCTGTCCACGATTCCGGTCCGCAGCGCCTCACGATAGTGCTGTCTGACCCACCGGATATTCTCCGGATTGTTGGCGCTCTTAATTGCCTGCTCGGCGATCTGAAGCCCTTTGTTCACGCGGTGGCGCAGCTCCCGCACGAAGGTGTGAAACGTCACCGCGGGAACATGCGTATGGTAGAGGTCCGGCTCACGTACCACGGCACGGCTGCGCAGTGTTTTGAGCGTATATGGCGGGAGGAAGCTCGCAAGCTCTCGAAACACCGAGAGCGGTACGTATATCTCGAGCCCGAGCTCGCGGCAGATCTCGAGGAACCGTTCCACGGCGGGGCCTACGCCTTCGCCGAAGTATTTCATCGAGTCCGGATTCACGAATATGCTGGTATCAATGACCACCCGGCCTCTGCTGCCGGGCAAGGCTGCTTTTGTACCCATTGTCTCCGCCATGAGCCTCCGCCTCTCTACCACCTCGGAATCTACGCGTGCTTCGGAGCGCCCCGCATGGTATCGTAAGTTCGAAGCTCGCTAAAGAGGGGGACGAACAAGCGCGTTGAACGCAAAGAATGCCTTGGAGTGAAGAGAACGCTATTGTCGTTTGAGTATCGCCTTCTATCAATACCATTCGAGCTATTTAATGGAAGGACACTGACTTATCGTTCTCAACAGATCATCATTGACAATCCATGCGCCATATAGTAGAAAGTTGGGCGGGACCAACCTAGTGTGCTCCACGAAACTCCTCGGGAACGCCGGCTTTCGAGGGGTCTCGGTGCCACTTGGGTTACTCGAGAAGGAGAAAGCGGTGAGTTTCGCGGGCCTTGCCCAGCGTCCCAGCGCAATCTCGGCTTCCGTGACGCCGAGCGCACAACACACTCGGCGAGGTCTCCGCGTGGTATGGGGATGCGCGCGCGTTGCCGGCGCGCTCGTCTACGCATTCTGGAAGGCTGCGGCGGCTGCGTTCGCGTTTCTCCATCACGGGCCTGCGGGTCTACGGCTTCTCGACTCTCCTCAATGTACGAGCGTTGGCGCCCCGGCAAAGATTGGCGCTCCGGCAAACAAGGAGGTCGCAGGCGAGAAGTGCCCTGCAAGTCGCTCTTGCCCGCTTGCGGAGTACTGCAGCGCAGACGGCTTGCCGAGAGGGCGGAATCGAGCCCGCAGAGGTTCGCCGGGCAACTGTCCTGTGCCGGCACGCGCGGCCGTTTCGCATGCTTCGATCCTGCTCCCGCGCCGCCTCGCGTCCGAAGGGCCGGGCCGCTCGCCCGACGGGACAGGCCGCTCGCCCGAAGGGCCGAGCCGGAAGAGCTACAACGAACGAGAAAGGACGATTGGATGGGTGTGATCTGCAACGCGGTTGGCAGAATGGAACGTCGAATTGCTACAAGCCGGTATGGCTTTGCGCTCTACGCGGCGCCGTACCGGCGTCTCGTCAGGCGGGAGCTCCGGCTCCTCGCGCTTGTTCCCGGAACCAGGCTCCTGAACGTGGGGTGCGGCTCCGTACCCTTCAGCGCCATTCTCTGCGCACAGATGGCTCGCGTGCAGGTGGTTGCAATCGATCGGGATCCGGAAGCGGTTACACACGCGCGGGAGCTGATCATTCGCCTTGGGCTCCAGGACCAGCTCACGGTAATACGCGCGGATGCGGCAGCCGACGATCTCCCTACAGCGGACGCCGCCCTGATTGCACTCCAGGCAAAGCCGAAAGACGCAATCCGACGAAACGTAGCTCGTTCTCTCGTAAAGGGCGTCCAGGCCGGGCATGCCGATGGGGACGGTGCCGATGGGGTCGGAGGGCGAATGGTGTTTCGCCTGCCGCGGCGGAGCCTGGAAGCTGAGTACGGCCGCTTCGAGGAGCGCAATACGCCCTGCCGCTCGGTTCGCCACCTGATGCCGACGTTCGACCGCTCGGAGCTGCATCTGGCCGGTACGACCGCGACCGAGCAGGCCAATCATTCTCGGCGGACCGACCATTCTCAGACCCACCATAGTCACGCCCGCCGATCTCAGGCCCGCCGATCTCAGGCTGCGGGGAGTCGGGCCGGTTTTACCCCGAGCTCCGGCCTTAATGCCGACGCTTACGTCGGCTCCGCAAAGCGCAACAGATCCGGGCACGCGCCTGCGCTCAGAGCTTACACGCCCACGAGGCATGTTGGACGTTCACTAATGGGGTACTTCCGCTTTGAACGAACCCGTCTACCTCGCCTTGTCTGTCGCGGAGTTGGCGCTCTGGAACATTTGGCTGCGGCTATTCCGTGGATGGGGGCGCTCTATGCCCGCACGGCATACGCGACGCTGATCGACCGGGAACGATCCGCCGCGCGGGTCCGGCCGGGAGATCACGTGTTGATGGTCGGGGGAGGCCCGTTTCCTGCGACTGCGATTGCGCTTGCCGCAGGAGGATGCTATGTTACCGTCCTCGAACGAGATCGCGCCGCTGCCCGGCGAGCCCGCAAGGTCGTTCGGAGGCGTTCCGTACGCGGGGTCGTGCGGATAATCTGCCGTGATGCCCTGCGCTTCCCGTGCGTCGGATTCGCTGCGGTGATAGTTGCGCTCCACGTCGTTCCAAAGGCGGCAGTGCTTCGTCACATCGTGGCGGCAGCGGAACCCGGAACACGTATACTGTATCGGAACCCAAGAGGGGAGTTGTCGCGTGTCTACGAGCGGTTAACACCCGCCAATCTCGGGATTCTCGATCCCGGCAGGAGCCGGAAACTGCCGGCAGGAAAGGAGCTCGTGATGGTAACAAAAGACGGTGCTCGCTCGCTGAATCCGGCCCGCCCCGGCAGCCGGCACTCAGGCAACCCGGAAGTACCGGCGCATGCAGACGGGGCAGGCCGCAAAGCCTCTCCGCCCTCCGAGCCCTGCCCCCGCGCCGGCGAAGGGGGGCTCGCCTGCGCCCTCTGCGACCTTGCTCCAAAACAACGCGGAACCATCGCAGATGCTCCTGACCTCCCGCAGCTTGCAGCCCTTGGGTTCCGGCCGGGAAAACCGTGTACGGTCGTAGCCGCGCAGCCATGGGGCGGTCCGATCGTGTGCTCCGTAGGTGAGCGTCAGGTTGCTCTTCAGCGTTCCGTAGCCGCGGCAATCCGGGTCACGCCCGCCGAGAGCTAGCGCATGAGATGCCACAAAGCTTCTCGAACAGCCCATTGCAGAGGCACGCGCCGCGTGCTTCTTGCCGGACCGCCGAACGTCGGCAAGAGCGTCATTTTTAACCGGCTCACCGGACTCGGGACCTTGGTGGCGAACTACCCGGGGACCACGGTGGACGTTGCTCAGGGCACGGGCAGGCTCGGCGACCACCGGATATCCCTGATCGACCTACCCGGGTCGTATTCGCTTTCGGCAACAAACGAGGCCGAGCGAGTCACCACCACCATGCTCCGCGAGCCGGCCGACCTCGTTCTCATCGTTGCCGACGCGGTCAACCTGGATAGTAGCATACACCTCATTCTCGAAATTCTTCCCGCGGGGCAGCCTACGGTGGTCGCGCTCAACCGAAGCGACATTGCCGGCGCTAAGGGGAAACACATCGATTCGGAGACTCTGGCGAAGCGCCTCGGCGTACCGGTGATCCCCACTGCCGCTCCCACGGGGTGGGGCTTGGACCGATTGGAGGCTGCGGCTGCCGATACTTTGAGTCACCCGAGAGTCCCCGAACCGTTCACAGGCGATTACTGGCGTCACGCGGAAGAGATCGCACAGGAATGCGTCTCCGAGCGCTCCAACTGCCCCGATCACTTCGAGGAGATCCAGGACCTCGAAGGGCGGAATCCGGCCGCACCTGCGCCTCCGGCGGGCCACCCGCGGGATCGGACCGCATCCTACCCAGCGCAGAGCGACGCCCTGGTGCACCCGTGGCCGGGACTCCTGATTGCCTTCGGGGTGCTTGCGGTGAGCTTCGGGGCAATCGTGGGCATCGGGATGGGGGTTCGACAGGCATTCCTCCTCCCTATAGCTCGAGGATACCTCTTCCCGGCCTTGAGCGAAGGGGTCGCGTCACTCGTCCCGGCCGGGATTGCCCGTGACGTTCTCATCGGCGAGTACGGCTTCCTCATCAAAGGCATCGAGTGGCCGTTTACCCTGGTGCTGCCATACGTACTCTCCTTCTACTTCGTGCTGGCTCTCCTCGAGGACTCCGGATACCTTCCGCGACTGGCAATTCTCCTCGACGGGCTTCTGGGTAAGATCGGATTGCGGGGGTCACATGTCATCTCGCTCCTGCTTGGGTACGGATGCGCGATTCCGGGCATTCTCTCGACGCGCGCCATGGGATCCGGCAGAGAACGCGCCATCGTGGCGACCCTCATATCGCTTGCCGTCCCATGCATTGCCCAAACCGGCGCTATCTTTGCGCTGCTTGCCGAGCGGAGCATACTGCTTGTCGTCGCGCTCTTCGGTCTCTCCTTCGCCGTCATCGCCGTCGCAGGTCTCGCGATGGACGCACTCCTTCCCGGCCGCCGCTCGGAACTCATCCTGGAGATCCCGGAGCTCCTGGTGCCACAGCCGCGCGTTCTGGGCCGGAAGCTTCTGGCAAGAGTCCGGCACTTCCTCGTCGACGGTGCCCTCCCGATGGTCGCGGCTGTCGGCGTCGCGGCGGTCCTCTACGAAACCCGAATCCTGACTCGGGTCGGCGCGCTTCTCTCACCCATCGTGACCGGCTGGCTTCGTCTCCCGGAGGAGGCTGCGACGCCGCTGCTACTCGGCGTCGTGCGGCGGGAGCTCACCGTGCTTCCGCTCCTGGACATGGAGATCACGACGCTTCAGACTTTCGTGGGCGCCACAGTCGGACTTTTCTACGTGCCGTGCATTGCCGTGGTAGCCACTTTGGCCAGAGAGCTCGGCCTGCGCGCTGCGATCGCGTTACTTGTCCTGACGGTTCTCACGGCATTTCTCCTGGGCGGAGTCATTGCACAGGCCGGCGCGCTCGTACCGTGACAGGGTTGCTCTTCCGGCCTTAACCACACTATTCTCACCGCCATGTCGATTGTACCGAAGCCGTATCGGCCTATTCTGGATATCAAGCAAACCGAGACCGCGATCAAGCAGATCAAGACCTTTTTCGAGCGAACGCTGTCGACCGAGCTCAGGCTCTTCCGAGCCACATCGCCGCTATTTGTGCGGCGGGGAAGCGGCATTAACGACGATTTGACCGGCGTCGAGCGGCCGGTGAGGTTTCCGGTCGCCCACCTCGAAGAAGCGGAAATGGAGATTGTCCAATCGCTCGCCAAGTGGAAGAGAATGGCGCTCGCCGACTACGGTTACGAGACGGGAACCGGAATATACACGGACATGAACGCAATTCGGCCGGACGACGTCATCGATGCCACGCACTCGATCTACGTGGACCAGTGGGACTGGGAGCTCGTCATGCAATCAGGACGGCGCAACGAGTCGTTCCTGTACGAGATCGTGCGGCGAATATACAACGCCGTCAAGCGGACCGAGTTTGCCGTCCACGAACAGTATCCCGACATCCCGCTCCGCCTCTCCGAAAGCATCGCAATAATCCATGCAGAAGAGGCTCGGACACGATATCCGGAGCTCACCCCGGAAGAGCGCGAAGACCGCCTTGCGCAAGAGTATGGAGCCGTTTTCGTCGTTGGCATCGGTGGGGCGCTCTCCGACGGGCAACCTCATGGCCGTCGCGCGCCGGACTACGACGACTGGTCCACGAAAACAGCTCCCGGTCGCTTCGGCCTGAACGGTGACATCATCGTCTGGGACTCCGTACGCGACAAAGCCCTGGAGCTATCGTCTATGGGAATTCGAGTGGATCGTGAGGCGCTGCTCAGGCAGCTCGCTCTGACGGAGAATCAGGAGCGGCAGGAGCTCTACTGGCACAAGCGGTTTCTGGCGGGTGAGTTTCCCCAGACGATCGGGGGTGGCATCGGGCAGTCGCGTCTCTGCATGTTCCTGCTGCGGAAAGCACACATCGGCGAGGTCCAAGCATCGGTCTGGCCGGAGTCCATGGCGGAGGAGTGCAGGAAGGACGGCATCCCGCTCATGTGAGATCCTCGCATGTCGGGCTCCGGCCGACAGCTACTGCCCGGGCTCGCGCCGGCGCGGGGAAGCCGCCTTCCTCCGTGACAACACGCGAGTCTGGTCATATCACTCAGAATTGGACATGGGGCTATGAGAGAGACGACAATCGGAGTCGACCTGGGCACCTCGGCGCTGAAGGTATGTCTTGTCGACTTCGACGGGCATATCCTGAGCGAAGCGCAACGTCCGTATGAGACGAGCTTACCAGGCTCAGGATGGGCCGAGCAGATACCCGAGCAGTGGTGGCTGGCCGTCTGCGAAGCTACCCGCGAGGCCGTCGAAGCAGCTCGAAAGAGCCAAGGCGCACTACGAGTCTTAGCGGTCGGACTTACCGGACAGATGCACTCATTCGTTCTGCTCGACGACACCGGCTCGGTGATCCGTCCGGCCGTCACCTGGATGGACACCCGTGCGGGTCCACTGGTGCCGGAAATCGAAGCGCGGCTCTCCGCGGCCGGTCTCCTCTCGCGCGTGCAGAACCAAGTGGCTGCGGGATTAACCCTCTGCCCCCTCGTATGGCTCGCGCGGAACGAGCCGGAGTCGCTTGAAAAGGCGGCAGTCCTTCTCCATGTGAAAGACTACGTTCGCTACCGCATGACCGGCAACATCGCGACCGACCCTACCGACGCCTCGGCTACGCTCATGTTCGATGTAGGCAGGCGCCGGTGGGCACCCGAAGTATGCCGGCTCTTCGATCTGCCCGAGCACATTCTTCCACCGGTCAAGGAGCCTGGCGAAGTCGGCGGCAAACTGACTACAGAAGCAGCGCAGATTCTCGCTCTCGAGCCCGGTACCGTCGTCGCTACCGGCGCCGGAGACCAGCAAGCCGCATGTCTTGCTAACGGCGTGCTTGCTCCGGGGGACGTTCAGGTAATGCTCGGGACCGGGGGCCAGGTCGTTTCGCCGACCCTCGGTACGATCGGAGTTCATCACGGACTGAACGTCTTCAGCCATCTTCGCGGTACCGCCCTTCAGGGAAGCGTCAAGAACGCCGGGGCTTCACTAACCTGGGTCTGCGACATCCTCGGCATCGAATGGAATCAGCTGCTCGAAGCCGCTGAATGCTGCGAAACTACGAGCGATCCGGATGGCCCGTTCTTCTTGCCGTATCTGACCGGTGAGCGGACACCGATCATGCGTGAGGATGCAACAGGCGCGTGGCTGCGACTCCGGCGGGCCCATTCGAGCCGCGCGCTCCGGTACGCCTCTTTGGAGGGCGTAGTCTTCGCGATCAGTGAGGCACTGGAAGCAGTTCTTCGTTCCGCGGGAATAGCGGCCGCGGGAGGGCGCAACGGAGCCACCATCAAGGTAGGCGGCGGCGGGGCGCGGTCCCCCGAGTATCTCCAGCTCCTTGCGGACACGGTCGGCCATCCGCTTCGGCCTATGCAGCAACCCAATGCGTCGGCTGTCGGGGCTGCAATGTTGGGAGCTATTGCCGGCGGACACTATTCCGACTTCGAAGACGCGGTCGCCCGGGCCGCACCTCCTCCTTCAGCCCCCGTTGAGCCGCGTCCCGATCGGCACGAATGGCTCCGCCGGCGCCACGCGGTTTTCAAGCAGCTTCGCAGCAGCTATCTGCCGAGGTGAACCCGCGGAAGCCGAAACCGCCGTTTTGAAAGGGCGCCTCGTCAATCCGATTCGGGGAAACCCCCGTTCGGAGAACCCGCGGGAACGCTCGCAGTCGGCATTCGCGGTATCGACAACCATACCGCCTGTCATCTGGGAACGCCGCACGGCGCACCTCCCACACTCGATCCTTCTCAGACCGCATCTCAGGGTACGGATGCAATGAAGCGGAAAGAAGTATAACCAACGGCTAAGCAAAGGGCTATAATGAGCCGCGATGGATTCGAACCATCGACCCACGCCTTAAAAGGGCGTTGCTCTACCACCTGAGCTAGCGGCCCGAACGGGCGCTAACTTATACCGTGGCCAAGCCTTGTGTCAACGGCCGCCGGCCCGTCACGCATAGCGAGCAGCCCACCCTCGCTCTATGAGCGCTTGTTCTATAAGGTGACGTCTATGCCGAAGGCGACGTTATACACCGGATTCCCCCCCGGTTGCGAAGAGAGCTCCGCGCCATAGACGGCTCCATTCACGCTCAGAAACTCCAGATCGAGCCCTACTCCCACGGCAGGGAGACCGCGGCCTAGTCCGAACCGCAGATCGACGATATCAAGAACCGTCACTTCACTGCCCAAGCTAAGCTTCAGAAGCGGATGATCCGCATGGTCGAGCACGACGAAATCGAGGGCGTCCCGGTAATCCAAGAAAAGCCGCACGCCGTCGATGTAAGGCGCCAACGGTCCGATCGGAACGTCGCCCGCTACGCCGAAGGACAAATCGAGTGGCGCGAGATCGAGATCGGTATACTCCTCACCATCGCCGTCGCCGTTCATAAACGCACCGAGGGACTCATATTCGAACCCAAACCGGGGCGCGTACACGTTATCCGCGGTAATACCGACCGCGAAATCTCCTCCCCAGTCCACCAGTAATCCCACCGAAAGCCCGACCCCCGTCCGCAACGCGAACGGCAAATCGCCTTGCACGGTCTGAAACGGATCATCGATCAAGTCCGGTACATCGAGTGGCTGGACGGTGTCCCTCCCCTCTCCCAACACGAACGCATTCAACGTGAGGCCGGCGTCGACAGTCGGCAAGGACTCGCGAGCGCCGGCAAGACGAAAAGCGTAACCGCCACGCATGACAAGGTGCTCCCGGACTACCAACTCCGTGGCACCCACTGCGTCCGCCGCGACTACTGCGCCTGTGCTGTTGAAGAGTCCAAACCCCGCTCCATTCCCCGCGTAGCCGAAAGCCAGCGGCCCGGTTACCTCGAGCGCTGCGTGGCCACCTAAGAGATCCTCCGCTGCGCCGTCATCGCCGAACACCGCTTCCGCGTCCAAGTCCTCGTCCAGAGCATGCTCAAGAAGGCGAAATCCCTGACCCGACGCGTGTCCGCCGATTCTTGCAAGGTTGATCGTACGCTCCACCGAACGAAACCCCGCTGGATTGCTGAACATGGTGTAGAAATCATCCGCCATCGCCGCGTGATACCCTCCCAACGCACGCGCCCTGGGGCTGACCACGCGGAAGAGCTCCGCCTCTCGTTCCCAACTTGCTGCGGAGAAAGCGGCCGCAAAGGTCATAACACCTGCTAGAACAACCGAAACCCACCTCACACGAACTCTCCTTTTCGCCTATCGAAAGCGACTGATCTGGTCATTCCGATCCGGACCTCCGGATACCACTGCAGGTCCCGGCGGGACCTGCTCAGACGAGGCGAATAGCGCGATCGGGCGTCTCTTGTATCGCCCTACGCAGCTGGAGGGGCCACGCAGCCGAATCACTCATCAGGATCGAGCCCCCGGACCACTTCGATCATCTCTTCTCTTAACTCGTTCATCTTGCCTCCCTCCAGGAGCAGCCTTTCCGCCTCATCCGCATATTCCAACGCGCGAACGAGCTTATCGGCAACGTCCGTATCCAGGTCCCCCATGGAGGGAGCAGACGCTACCTCGTCCCATCCTTCGGCTTCTTGAACCGCCCGAAAGGTCGCCGCCAACGCCCCATACAGAAAGCGATCGCCGCCCGCGGCTTCGGGCTCGATCTCATCGAGGCATGCCAGCGTTCTGTCCGTTACTTCGTCATCAACCGCCAGAATCTGCGTCTCGAGGGCCGCGAACCCCTCGTCCCCCGCTTCCGGAAACGAAAGCACGACGGCGCCCACGCCGGACACGGCAAACCCGAGATCCAGAAGCGTCGGCCAGTACTGCTCGTCGAGATCCCCGTCTTCGTCTTCATAACGCTCGGCCAGCTCCTCGAACGCATCGGCCATACGGACGTCGTTTCCGCTGCGGAGCGCGTCACGAGCATAACGGTCCAACCCCTCGTCGGACATAGAGCCGGGCTGACTCCGAGCCCACCCGAACCAGTTGGTGGTAAACACCTGCTCGCATGCGACGAAAGAAAGCGACAATAGCGCGACCACGCACACCCGGATCATAACCGCCGGTACTCGTCCCATGGGACCCCCTTTAATCGCACGTCTACTCATTGGACCGACACGCCGGCACAGAAGCGCTTCGCGTCGTCCCGAGAAAGACGCTGCCTCTCGGCGGAAACCACCTGCAGGTGGATCGAAATACCGCAAACCGGCGCTGCTGCCGCAACCTTGCGCTTGCCCGCAATCCCCAGGCTCGGCGACCGGGCGTCTAAAATCGAATCGACGCACCTAACGTAGCTTCCGCACTTTCATTTTCGGCAAAACGGAGCGTGCTGTCCAATCGAAAGATGCCCAGCCGGATTCCAGCGCCGAGCGTATAGTCACCTCCGGCGTAGCCGGCCCGTCCGGAAACAAAACGCGCAAGCTCCAGTTCAAGCCCGGTGTGCAGATTCTCGGTCGGAGAATAGGATTTGAAGAATAGAGAATGTAAGTCACGAAGCTCCGCGCCTAGCGTAACTGAGAGCAAGTCAGTCCCGAAGAGAGAGGCGCCAACACCCGAGGAAAAGGCCGCTCCGAGGCGCGTCTGCATCGGTACCAAGTAGCGGGCATCAGGGTCAAACTGCTCGTTACCATCAGTTCCGCCTTCCGGCAGCCGGCCGTCGGCAAACGAGTCCGCGACACTGCTCAACGGGTGCCCCTCATACGAGAGTGACGTATCACCGATATCAAACGCCGCTATGCCAACACTGAACGGTCCCCGCTCGAAAAGCGCACCCGCGTCCAGTGCTATACCGAAGCCGTTCCGTGTCGGCACATCACCGAACGCTCCCACTACGGACTCCCCCTCACGAAGCGCCTCATATCGCTCCATCTCCGCCCCGAACAGCTCGGGGGCGTAGATTCGCACGAACGGCCGCGCGGAAACACCAAATTGGAATCGCCCCCCAAGCGCTTCCAGCGGAGCACCGAGTCCTCCTACCAGAGTCAGCTCACTCAGCAAGCTCCCCGTCGGCTCATCTCCACCTTCCAAGGTCATCTCCCCGGCTCCGAAGAGGGCTAGCCCAAGACCACTACCGGCGAAGCCTATCCCTGCAGAGCCCCGCTGTCGAAACCGGCCTTCGTACACGGCGGAATCGAAATAGCGTGGGAGACCGTCCGGCGTTAATGACATGTTCCCAAGCAGCAGATCGGTAGGCATTCGGGCCAAGCTGGAGCGCGAAGCTCGCACCGCCCCCGCCCCTGTGGCAACCGTCAACTCTCCACCGGGCGACGCGAATCCTGCAGGGTTACTGAAGAACGAACGGCCGTCTCCGGGAAGCGCGACCGTTGCTGATCCCATCCCCTCGGCGATGGGGTCAGCCGGGGCGAGGCGCGGCTCGTGGACACGCTCAGCCGGTGCCGTCGCTGCGAGCAGGGCCAGGAGACTGAAGGTGATCGTTATGAACTGCTTTCCTTGGCGCAAAAGGCGCTTCCTCCTTGCCCCCGCCCGCGCGGCGCATGCCTCCCCCACTTGCACAGGCATGCATCAAGATCC
>PWGF01000216.1 GCA_003554375.1 Spirochaetaceae bacterium | reverse complement strand
CGGCGGTGCCGGGGGCGCCACGGGGGTGGGCCGACGGCTCGGCGGTGCCGGGGGCGCCGGGGGTTTCGCTTTGGAGGAGAGTTCATGAAAGACGACGTCATCCGGATAATCAACAGGAGCAATCAACGCGGTGGACGAATGCTCAGTCTTGTGGACCTTATCGAAGCGGACACGCTGACCCTCTCCCAAGCGGCGTGGGTAACCGAGCGCATCGAAACCGGGGCCTCGTTCTTAGTCGGCGCGGTGCCGGGCGGCGCTGGGAAGACAGCGGTGATGGGAGCGCTTCTCGCGATGCTTCCTGCCGGGGAGCGCGTTCTTCTTTCGGAGACCAAGCCGGCTTGGTTCCTCCCGGGCGGCGGCGGATGGGGAGGCCGCGGACGGGGTGGCGGCGGAGCAAGCGAAGGCGATTGGCGCACCGCCGGCTCGGGAGATTGCCTCGTTGCCTATGAGATCAGTCCTGCTTCCTACGAAGCCTACATTTGGGGCGACGAGCTTCGCTCTTTCGTCGAGCGCGGCGTTGCGGGGGCCCGGCTCGTGTCGAATCTTCACGCAGATAGCTTGGCGCAGGCGAGGGAGCAACTCGTCCGTGACAACGGGGTCAGTGAAGCGGCTTTCGCGGTCTTCGACCTGTTTCTCCCCATTACGGTACACGGCGGTCTTGGCCCCAGGTCCAGGGTTATCGAGCACATCGACTACCGGACTGAGGCCGGTTGGCGCCGCACGGGCCGCGAGCCGGAGCTCAGCGCGCGGGGACGGGAGATTGCGGAGTTTCTGGAAGCGTGTAGGGCGGCCGGGACGCGCCTAATCGAGGACGTGCGCGCAGAGTGGCTCCGGCGGTGAGCGGGGCCGGGAACCTGCAATCGCCACGCTCAGGGAGCGATAACAAACGTGTGGTGGCTGCTTGACTTCGAGGGTGTCGTTCAGTACACTTTTTTGCAAGAGAATAAAGGCAATGGTGGCGCGGCCCGGCGCTCGAAGTGATTACTGATTTAAGACCCCCCCGTAGCACCTTTGTTATTGGTTTCACACATTCGTGGCGACGGTGCCGTGTCATCGGGGTCGCTGAGGGAGTTAAAATATGCGCATTCGACTATTTGGTGTTTTGACAATTCTTGTGATGGCACTATCGCCCGCGCTCGCCGCGGATGAGGCCACCGATGAAGCAACGCTGGACCTCACAGGGGAGGTTCCGTCGCTCGTGCGAATCGGGTTCGGAACGGTTGGGGAGCAGGGTCACGAGTTCGATTTCGGAGACCTTACGGACACGGGCTCCCAGGATATCGAAGTGGTATACCTCGGGAACGTCACCTACTCAATCGATGTTGAGTCGACGAACGCCGGGGAGCTGAAACACACGGATGCCGGCGAAAACGGTGATTTCAAAACGGCTATCGGCTACACTTTCACCTGGGACGAGGACGAATTCGAGCTCTCGGAAGGTGCGGCGAATGTCATCGATTCACAGTCGCGGGGAATCGGCTCCGCCATGGTCGAGATAGAGGTAGACGATATCTCCCTCGAGGATATCGATTCCGATACACCGGAGGAAGAGATCGCGGCGCAAGGGACCTACGAAGACGATCTTACGTTCACCATCACGGCGGAGGAGTAACCGACGGCCGTACGCTTCGATACTTCGGCAGACTGCGCATTGCGGTCGTCGGACCCGGCATCTGTGGCTACTCAGCCCAGGGTGACCGTCCCAGCGTTCCCGTGGCGGGGAGTAACCGGAATGGGAAGAGTTGATCTGAATTGGCGAAGGACCGCGCTACTGACCGCGCTGGTGGCGTGCGTGGCTGTCCCCCTCTTTCCTCTCAGTTTTGCTCCGATGCTCTCCGAGATCGATCTGCAAGATGGGCAAGGGCGAGCGCGTTTCACGGTACGAAATGAGTACGGCCGGCCCGTGGCTGTGCAGATCGAAGCACGGACGCGAGAAATAGACATCCACGGAAATGAAGGCCGAGAACCGACCGATGCCCTCGCGGTCTACCCCACTCAGCTCGTCTTGGATGCTGGGGAGCGACAGCAGATCGCAGTCGAATGGCTCGAGGGACGAATCGACAAGGAGCGTGCCTTTCGGGTAATCGCGGAAGAGGTTCCGGTGGACCTGGAAGACAGAAGCGACTCTCGAGCCCGACTTCGCATGAACATGCGCTACGTCACCTCGCTCTACATCCGGCCTGAAGGAGCGGCCCCGGATATTCGCATCACCGAGGCCAAAGTGGTTGGAAGGTCGGAAGTCGAGCCTTCGAACGGCGACGAGGCGCTCGAGGAACCGGTAGAACCCGCCGAGACGGCGGAGTCCGAGGAATCGGCGGCAACCACTGACGGCCCGTTTGCCGAGATTAGGCTCGACAACCAGGGCACATCACGCGCGACGCTCGGTGATCTCAAGTTCGTTATCGCGCCGGCGGGCGACGCCGACCGGAATGGAGACGAGAAGGCTATGTCGGTTACCGTTGACGGGTCAGCGTCGCTGCGCGGCTCCCAAGTGGTGCTTGCCGGAGCGCAACGCCGGATTCTTCTACCGCTGCCGGAGCACTTTTCGGATCTGTCCCCGGAGACGCCGCTCGAAGTAGAGGTCAAACCGTGAGCGGCCGCCACCTTGCCTGAGAGCATGGAACAGGCAATGGCGCACCTCCCCGCCAACTTGCCGCCGGCCGTTGTTGTCATGGAAAACCACAGACAAGGGCTAAGACAATTCCTTCCTCGTGCACGACCGAGCGATTTCGTGCTTGTGCTTTCAGCTTTCGGGACGCTGCTTTGGACGCCCGCGCTCTCAGCCGATGAGCCCGGGCTCGACGACTACTTCGAAGAGGCATTCGGCATTCCAGCGGAGGCTCAAGAGACCCCGGTTGAGCTCCGTGTGGACGACCGACCGCGCGGGACTGTCCGTGCGCTCGTAACCCCGGCCGGAACCCTCGAAGCGCTTGCGGCCGACGAGCTTATCGAGGCCTTGGAGGGACTCCTCAACCAGGAAGGGCGGGCGACGGTCGCTGATGCGGTCGACGCCGGCGACGCCGCCGATGCGAACGCGGAAGGTTTTGCCGCAGCTGACGCGCTTTCGGAGGCGGAGCTCAAGCCCGACTATGACCGCTCGTCCCTGTCCGTCGAGCTCAGAATTCCGGGGCGCTATCGGAAAACGCAGTTCCTATCGGTCCGGCGGTCCGGGCAGCGCCGGGAGGTGCCGGAACATCTCCCCAGTGAGGGGCCGGCGCCCTTAAGCGGCGGAACGCCGGTCCAGGGGGCGGTTGCTTATTCGGAAGGTGAAGAACAGAATGGACGCGTGAGGGGACAACTATCGCTCTCACCGTTTATATCCCTACACGAATGGACGCTGCGAGCCACCGGTGGTCTCTCTCACCAAGAGGGTGAGTTGCGGGCCGAGGTCTCGAGCGCACAGCTCGAGCGCCTGTGGCCCGACCCAGGTATCCGTCTCACCGCGGGCCGGATCGCTCCGACCACCGGCGCCCTGCAATCCGGCGCAACAATAGAAGGTATTGCTCTCTCCCGGCGTGTGGAGCGCGATCCTCGAATACGAGATCCGCTTGCGGAGTTCTCTCTCGATGAACAAAGCCGGATCCAGCTTGTGGTTAACCAACGCGTGATGTACGAACGATCACTCGGCCCAGGATCCTACGCAATCGGAGATGTACCTGTGACTCGCGGCGTAAACGAAGTGGAGCTTCGGTTTCCCGACACGGATAAGGAACCCGTTCGCCTGTCGCTTCCCTACGCTACGGTGGTGCTCCCCGAAGGCGAGCGTGAGTTCTCCTACGCGGCGGGCATCGCTCCGGTCCTTTTCGATTCCGACAGGTCACTCGAAGACCTCGGCGCCGAATTGGGTCGCCTCAGTCTCTTCCACCGCGAAGGATTCAGTCGATCGGTCACCGGCAATGTCGGGATCCAAGGTTCCCCCCGCGTCGCGCATCTATCGGCGGGCGCCGACGTCGCCCTTCCGATCGGAAACGTAGGGCTTGGCACCGCGATATCCGGAAGCCCCGAAGCAGGAGCAGGAGCAGGGGCACTGATCTCGTATGGGCTGTTTCTGCCCGCGCTTCCCCGGCGGCCCAGTCTTCGCTTCGGGAGCGAATGGACGAGCGCCGGCCTGGCCACGCTCGATGAACCGGCAGGCCGCGATGGCGCTTCGCTCCGCCTCTCCGCTGCCTACGGTCAACGGCTTCCCGGACGGCTGTCGGCGAATTTGCGCGGCGAAACGCGCCACGAGTGGAGAAATGGCTCGCTTGAAACGACCAGCTACACTGCAAGCCTCGGCCTGACCTCCTCACGGCGGGAAGGTACCCGCATCTCGGCCGGCTTGCGCTACCAAGGCAGCACCGACGACAGCCCCGGCCTGTCGGGCCTGAGCGGCTCCGTGACTTTGCGGCTCAGCCCCTCCGCGGGCCCGACGCTCTCAGTCCGGCAAGAGATCGCTGAGCCGCGGACTACGACCGAGCTCACGCAATCGGGAAATGCCGGCCCGCTCGGGCACTATCAAGCTTCGCTCCAAAGCGTGCAGCGGTTCGACACCGACCAGTTGGTCGACCAAGCTTCCGGACGGGCCACCCTCAGCGGCCGCCGCGGAGCACTGACCGGCCGTAGCTCCCTCTCGCTTCAGAGCGGCTCCGTTGGGGCTTATCGCCTCCGAGCCTCGATGGAGAGCGGCATGCTGTTCGCCGGCTCTTCGGTCGCGTTGGCACGCGTCCCGGAAGACGGCAGCTTCGTGGTCGTTAGCATCCCACGCGAGGAAGAGTTGGAGGAAGTCGAGGTTTCAGCCGGAGGGCGTTCGACCACGGTCACACCGGGCTTCCTCGGCGCTCATGCGCTTGGTGTCTCCGAGCCGTACGAGACGGTGATGGTTGAGCTCGACCCCGGGGCCATTCCCCTCGGACACGAGCTTGCCGACCGGCGAATAGCGGCACGGACGTCGCTTCGCAGCGGGACGGCCGTTCAACCTTCGCTGGAAGGTACGGTGTACGTACGGGGCCGCATCCTCGACGAGCAAGAGGAACCGGTCTCACTCCGAGCCGGACAGGTATACGATAGCGACGAAGAGCGCCCTCCTCAGCTTGTCTTTACAAACGCCGACGGCCGTTTCGAAGCGCGCGGGTTGCAGGCAGGAACGTACGTGATCGATTTAGGTGAGCCGGCCGGATCGATCGAATTCTCCGTACCGGAAGACCAGACCGGACTCTACCATTTGGGAGATTTGCACTTTGCCTCGGACGGTGACCAGGAGGACGGCTCATAATGCACCGAATCAGAACCTTTCAAGATCCTGTTACCCCGATTGCCTGGTGGGGCTTTGTAGCTGCCGTGCTGACCATCGGGTGGCTCGCAACGCCGACGCCGCTCGGCGCACAGCCGGCCACCGGCATAGACGAGTTCGAGGACACCGACATCGGCTTTGCCTATATCCCTGACCGAGACTTCGAGATCACCGGAGGCATCGACATTGTCCAGACCGGAGCCGAAGACCGGAGTTTCTTCATCGTCATCGACGGAGGAAACAGCAGTGACGTCGACAACCGGGCCGCCGTGAACCCCGAGGACGAGTCCGATACAGTTGAATACGAGCTGCACAATCCGCAAACGGGAGAGATTATCCGCGACTTGGACGGCGACACGCCCTCTTCGTCGGAGGTACTCTCGGGTGAGCTCCCGGGGGCCGAGTCCGGACCGTGGCGAACCTATGCCACGGTGGACGTCCTTCTCCATATCGAGGAGGGGCAACTGGAGGATCCCGATCCCGATTACTCCGACACTCTCACCATGAGGCTCTATTATGGCCACGTCGACGACCCCGATTCCTACGACCCCGAGGATCCGGAGGCAACCGCGGAGCTGGAAGTCACGGGGAACGTAGACCCCTTCGTGGAGGTCGCGCTCGTCGAGCCGGGAGAAAGCTATCCCCCGGGCCGTCCGGGGCCACGGCGGGAAACCGAGCGCGAGATGAGCTTCGGTGTTCTCGAGCCTGGCGACAACCGGGCGTACGACCTCCTGGTTCAAGCAAACACGCTTTTCACCGTAACAGTGGAGAGCTTCAACGGAGGAGTTTTGGCCTACGAAGGAACCAACGGCGAAGACTCGGAGCTTCCCACGGAAGTACCGTACGCGTTTCGCGTCGACGGGGAGGAGGTGGACCTATCGGACGGGGCAATCCAGTTCGGTACGGATCTTTTCGGATTCCGTTGGCCCCTCGAAGCTGAGATTCTCGATTTCGGGGTTCCCGTAGCGGGAGATTACCGCGATACCGTCACGATCACCGTGTCCGCCGACCAATAGCTCCGGCGCCACGCCTCGGACAGCCCGGCCGACGGCTCGGCCGGCCATACGACCGGCGCACGGGAATCCGTACCCCTGACGTCTTGGGAACGCCTCCTGATCTCGGCTAAGCTCTGTTTCGAGACATCTGCTCACTACGGTTAGAGCAATCCTTGAAACAACGCGCTGCGTTGACTACCGCTTCAGCACGGCCTATTGTCATTGGTGTACTCTTCTGTCGTTTAGGGTTCGTTGTGTGTCCGCTCCGGTGGTCCCGCCGACCAGGAGTGCCGCCGTGGCGTATCACTGTTGCAGTGTTCACGCTAAACGAGCAAAAGCCTGGGGCGGAACGGAATCCAAGGCGGGTTACCGTACCGCGGCTATCGCGCTCGCCTCAGGGTTGTTGTTCGGCTGCGCGGCGCTTGCCTTTAACTGAAGCGGGCCTTCTTTCTCGAAAACCCACATCGGGTACCGGGAGGAGCTGTCGGGAGGATGATGAGTCGGAGGGACCTATGAGCAAGCAAACAAATCCGGAAGACAGGAACTCTCGGCGTTCGCCTGCCGGCCGCTCGGGGCATGACGCCGGCGTTGCTGGCGACACTTCGCACAACGGCGCACCCGAATGCCGAGCCGGGAGCCGTCCGGACCCGAGCCGTTATACTCAGAGCAAGAAGCGGGTCATCTCGGTTCTTCGCGGTCGCGGCCCTCAGACCAAGATGAACCTGGCACGGCTGTGTGGGCTGGGATGGGCTACGGTGGTCAAGGCCGTTCAGCAGCTCAGCGCGGACGGTGTAGTCCATGTCTTGGGCACGGTCCTCGATGAGTCGGGAGATCTCCGCAGCGCCTCGGAGCTTTATGGCCTACGCACCGACGGGCCACTTGCCCTCGGAATCGATGTTGAATACCGGACGACCCGCATTGTCCTCACCAATCTGGCCGGAGAGGTCCTCGATCAGAAGAGCACACTCACCCCGCGGGAGACAGAGCGTGAGGGCCTCTTCGAGTTCTTCCGCGCGCTGATCGAAGGCTTCCTGCAGCAGTCCAGCAGTGACCGGACACAGCTCGCCGGAATCGGGATCGGAATTCCCGGCATCGGATTCCCCTTGCCGTCACGCCGGGCCAGCGCGCGGATCGCGCGCGAGCTTCAAGCCGACCTCGAGCGGGTGTTCGAAACCTCCGTCCGCATCGGGACCAATACACACTCCTACGCTGTTTTCGAGAAGTGGAGTAGCGTCACGTTTCAGTCCGGCAATTTCATCTTCGTGTCGATTCGCACCGGCCTAGGGACCGGCATATTCCTGGACGGGGAACTCTACACCGGGATGAACGGCCTTGCCGGCGAGATCGGACACATGAGGCTTGCCGGGAATGATGTTCCGTGTCGGTGCGGCGGGCATGGATGCGTAGAAACCGTTGTGAATCAGCACTCCCTCCTGCATCAGTATCGGACGCACGTAGCTCCGAACGAGGACCATGTAGGCTCGGGAGGACCTGCGACCGACCCGACGGTCGCAGCACAACTGGCGGAGCTTTTCACACGGGCAAAGCGCGGAAACCCGGCGGCCGGTCGCGTCGTGGCGGACGCAGGCGCTCACCTCGGGCGCGCTTTGGCAAACTCCATCATCGTCCTGGACCTCACCAATGTGCTCATAAGCGGACACTTCGGGCCGGACGGTGACGCGCTGATTCCTCCGGTGCGTGACTCCATTCGGCGCTATGTTCTGCCCGACGTCGAAGCAGATCTTCGGTACATGCCCTTCGATCCGGACGGCCATACGCTGGGAGCAGCGCTCCAAGTCTTGAAGGATTTCTTCGTGGACATTCCAACGGTGCACCCGCAAGTGGGAGCACCGCAGTAGCCGTCCGGGTGACGCCCGAACATGGCGCTACTCTTTCACCGCTCCGGTCGTGAGGCCGCGGATGATGTACTTCTGGATAAAGAGCGTGAGCACGAGCGGCGGAAGCGTTATGAGCGTCGCCGCGGCTCCAAGTCCGCCCCAGTTGATCTGGTCGTAGGTGATGAACTGGAACACCGCAACAGGCACCGTCATCGTATCGCGCCCGCTGAGAATGAGCGAGAAGAGGAACTGGTTCCACGAGAAGATGAAGGCGAGCACGGAGGCGGTGAACACTCCATTGCGTACTACCGGCAGAATGACGTAGATGAACGACTGTGTAAAGTTTGCACCGTCAATCCGCGCCGACTCCTCCAACGAGACAGGAACGTTCTCGAAGAAGTTGATCATGACCCAGATAACATAGGGGAGCGTGATGATGAGATGGGTGGTGATCAGCGCAATGTACGTGTCGATAAGCTGAAGGGTTCGAAATGCGATGAACCACGGAATCAAGTAGCTCACGAACGGCACCATCCGCGAGATGAGAAGCGTGAGACCGATCTTACGAAGCCGGTACTTCGCGATCGAGTATGCGGCGGGAAGCCCAAGGAAGAGTGAAATTGCAACCGCGCCGAACGCTACGATGAAGCTATTCACGCCGTAGGCGAAGAAGTTTCGCCCGGCGATCACCTCCGCAAAGTTGGCGAAAGTCGGCTCGAAGAAGATTTTGGGCGGAATCGCGATGTTGTCCGCTTGCGTCTTGAGCCCTGAGCTTATCATCCAGAAAAAGACGAATAGCGGTACCATGCAGAGCAGTACAACGCCGACGTAGAATAAGCCTCTCTTGACATGTCTTTCTGCCCGATGACTGAGAATTCGTTGTCCCGGCTCTTGCCGCGCCGCCAGATGGCTCACGCTGCTGTCCGCAAGCTGGTTGTTATCACGTGTGGATTGCATACGGTCTATCCCCCTTAAGCCTGCATATCTGTCTGCCCCGCGTCGCGGATGATGGCGAGTACCAGATTAAAGACCAACACGATGGTGAAGAGGACCACCGCCAGAGTTGCTCCTCGCCCCATCCGGAAGTAATTGAACCCAACGTTAAAGGTGAAAATGTTGAGGTTCTCCGAGGCGAAGCCGGGCCCGCCCTGGGTCATCACGTAGATCAGATCGAACGTCTTGATGGCATCGATGGAACGAATCATCGCCGCTACGATAATCGCAGGGCGAATCAGGGGAAGCGTAATCCGGGTCAGAATCTGGATCGACGATGCGCCGTCAACCCGTGCGGATTCGAACGGTTGACGAGGCAGCGACTCCAGACTCGCAAGCACGATCAACATGATGAGCGGCGTCCACTGCCAGATGTCAGTTATCACAAGGGCCGGGATGACCTGCGTCGGAGAAGCAAGCCACATTTGGGGATGGCCGCCGAACAGCTCGATTACGTAGTTGATGATGCCGAAGTCGAAATTCCACATCATAGCCCAAATCAACGATACGGCCACCGGAGTAGCAGCGATGGGAAAAAGGAAGATCGCCTTCACCAGACTCTTCCCTTTGAACTCGCGGCTGAAAAACAGGGCGAGCATCGTACCGAGGATCGTCTGTCCGCCGAGCGCGCCCAGGGTGAAGACCGCGGTGACCCACAGTGAATTCCAGAAGCGGGTCGTTGTGAAGACCGTGGCGTAGTTCTCAAGACCGATGAAACGGAGTACCCCGGCGCCGGCAAGATCGTAACTGTGCAGACTCAAAACCAGGTTGTATCCGATAGGAAACACGACGATGAGAGCCATCACCAGGAGAGCGGGCAGCGGAAGTACGAATTTCTCACTCTTCTTGATCATCTGGTTACTCCCTACGTAGATATAGCTCATCGACTGACGGCGAAACCGGTAGCCTGCCAGTCAAGCGTAACCTGCAGAGGCCCCAGCGAATTCTCCGTGCGGGGGCCGGCGCGGCGCGCTTGTGCCGTGATTAGGCGGGGGGTGGCTGAAGCCGCCCCCCCCCTCGCCGTTACCTCCGTGGAGGCCACTGTGAGACCGGCGATCGTTTCGCCGCCAGTGTCTTTCGTAAGTACCTTCGCAAGTACGTGTTAATACCTGCTAGCAGCACCTACTAGTCATCGATGAACTCGTCTATATCCTTTTCCTCATCGATGATCTGCTGCATTCCTTCCGCCGCCGCGGCAGCCGCGGCCTCAATGTCCTCACCGAGAATGGATGCAACGATAGCCTCCCCGACGTAATCGCGTGCCTCACCGATGTTTATTACCGGCGGATTCCACTGCGGCTGACCGCGCTCATAGCTGATCTGAGTTGCTTCCGCCCAGTCGGGAGCTTCGTTGGTGTCGCGGAACTCGTCACTCTCCCACGCACTCTCCCGGGCGGAAGGCATGCCTTCGAGCTGACCTTCAAGGGCCATATCCTTGCTGGTGGCCCATTGCATGAAGAGCCACGCGGCTTCTTGTGACTCGGAATTCGCGTTTACCGCAAGTCCCCAATTGGAGACGTGGGGGACGCTTCCGGCGGGACCCTCGGGGAGCGGAGCGTATCCGACGCTGTCGTAGATGTCGGATTGCTCGGGATCCTCGAAGTTGGGGCGGAACACATTGGCGTCGTAGACCATGGCGGCCTCGCCGGTCTGGAACAAGGAGTTGCTCTCGTACCAGCTGTTCGACGTCGCACCGGGGGGACCGTACTCTCTCAGCAGAGTTCCGTAAACGTCGAGTGCCTCGATCGCCTCGG
>PWGF01000042.1 GCA_003554375.1 Spirochaetaceae bacterium | reverse complement strand
TGTTACGCTTCGTTCTTCGATGCTCATAACGCCTCCGATATCCTTTCATTCTGGCGCGGCTCAACGCTCCGCTCTCCAGTGCGCTCCGCAGCCGCAGACTCGGGAGCACGCTGCAGTTCATCCCCTGCAACGACACAATCGCATGCAGGTACGCCATGGCAAATCTATCCCCGCTGTATGGAGCCGAGAAACGCCTCAATCTTGGCGGCTACCGCCTCCGGTTTTTCAATCACCACTGCGTGCCCCGCACCCGGAATCATCTCGAACTGCGACCCGGCAATGCGTTCGTGGATGAGCCTGGCGTAGGCGGGGGTTTTGAGAATGTCATGCTCGCCGAGAAGCACGAGGGTCGGACACGATATCGCCTCGAGCCGCGCGGTCATGTCGAGCTCCAGGAATGCGTCGCAGAGCCGTGCGAATCCCTCGAAGAAATCGCGCGGAAGGGTGGTCACAAGCTCCTCCCGCTCGAGCAGCGTATCGAGATTGGCCTCGATGTACGCCGCCGAATAGTTCCACGGAATCAGCATACGGTAGAACACGCGGGGATCGCTCAGCGCAGCGACTTTCCAACTGTCGACGGCCGCTTTGAGCTGAGCGTCGCTCTCGCTCACGCCGTCGATGACCACGAGCCCCGCGCACCGTTCCGGATATGCGAGCGCAAACAGGAGCGCCACCTCAGCTCCGTATGAGGTGCCGATCAAGTACGCCGAATCGATCGAGAGGGCGTCGAACAGCTTTGCCAGCTCATCGGCATGGCTCTGCATATCGTAGCCCTCCGAACACCTACCGCTCCGCAGTTGATCCTTAAAGTCGTGAAGGAGCTCGCCGGCGGGCGATAGAAAGCTCCGGAGCGGTTTCCAGTGCGAGACGGACATGGCGATTCCGTTGAGGTACACTCGCGGCGTGCCCGGACCTTCATGGTACTCATAGTAGAGCTCGATTCCATCAACGTTCATACGCTCCTCCCTCGCGATATATCGCTTACCGTCTTTGCCGCTTTGTGGCGAAATGTCGCGTCTCTCTGGGTGCCACAATGAGGTCGACTCCCCGATTCGGGACAATCCGGAACGATTTCGGGGCCGAGAACCGAACGCGAGTCGAGACACGGCCTACGCAACATCGAATCCCGCCACGACCTCCTTGAAATGCTCGGGATCCTCGATCGGCAAAGCGTGGCCGACTCCGTCAACGACGGTCAGCTCCGCTCCGAGTGCTTCGGCGGTACGTCTCGATTGCTCCTCGCTAACGATCGGATCCATGCCGCCGTGGACGACAAGCGTCGGGGTCTTGAAGCCACGTGCCCGGTCGCGCAGATCGAGCGAGGCGAGCGCCTTGGCGTGCTTGATGAACCCTTCCTCGTTCATAAGCAGCGCTTCGCGCGAGAGACGCTTGGCTAAACGCGTGTCCTTTGCGCGGGTCCCCATGGAGCGCGCAATCGAGCTCCGGAGACCGCGGTAGCTGTTTCTTATCGTCCGGATTAGCGCGTAGAAGTCGTCGTCGAGCTCCATACCGTCGATCGGCGCCGGATCGACCAGAACCAATCGCCGAACCTTCTTCGGATGGCGCATGGCAAGCGACATCGCCACACCGGCGCCAAGCGAATGCCCGACGAGGTAGCACGGCCCTATATCAAGCGATTCGATGAAGTCGGAAACATGGTCGGCATAGGCGTCGATGTCGCCGGCAACCTCGACACGATCCGAGCGGCCGAAATTGACGAGATCGACGGCGATCGTGCGATAGCCCGGCACATCCATAACTTCGCGGAACCACTGGTGCGAGCCGGTATTGCCGTGAAGGTAGAGAAGCGGTGAGCCTTCCCCTTTCTCCGTATAGAACATGCGCGTTCCGCTCTTCGTGACAACCGTATTTCCGCGCACCGGCAGCAGCTTGTGCACAAAGCGGATAGCGGCCATGTAGGGCGGCTGCAACTTTCGGTGCCACACCAGAACCAGCCCGGTGGCGATACCGCTGGGAAGAGCTACGACAAAAACGATCAGAAGCACCCCGTAGATGAGAGTCAGCGACCCCGCCGGCGCGATCTCTTCGAGCACAAGCGCGGGAAGTCCCACAATGATGAACGAGCCGATGAGCCCGCCCTCGAGCATGATTGCACCGCCGATAATGACGATAAGCAGGAGGTCGATCGCCGCCATGAGCCCGAACGTACGAGGCTGGAGCACGCCCTGCGTAACCGCAAACAGCGACCCGGCAATTGCACAAAAGACGGCGCTTATTACGAACGCCTGCAGCTTGTTGCGCGTGAGGTTGGTGCCATACGAGCGGGCGGCGACCTCGCTGTCGCGGATCATGCGAAACTTCACCCCGAACGGCGACTGGAGTATCACCCGCCCGATGGTAAAGAACACCAGGAAGATAGCCGCAATCAGGAAAAACGTGGTGATATCGCGCATATAGCCGGCGGGGACTCCGCCCAATACGTGCGGTATGTTGAAGACCGGGTTGGGAAACGGCACGGCGCGGATCGCCTGCTCGACACCGACCCCGAATGCGATCGTGGCTATGGCAAGATAGTAGCCGCGAAGCCGGAGCGCCGGCAGCCCAATGAGAAGGGCAAACACCACCGCAATGGCAAGGCCCACGAGCGTCCCCAGGAGCATGCCGGGATACACCCCGGGGAGGGCCTCTATGAACATGGCAGTGGAGTAGGCCCCGATTCCCATGAACGCAGCATGTCCAAGGCTCAGCTGACCCGTGTTGCCGATGATTATAACCATACCCATACCGGCGATCGCCCAGACCATGACAAGCGAAAGGCTCCCGAGGGCGTAGGTACCGCCGGTCAACAGATATGCGAGAACACCCGAGGCGACTATTGCCAGTGCAAGAAATACCGTCCGTCTCACGCCTTCCTACCCTGCTTTGGGGCGAAAATGCCCTGCGGTTTGAATACAAGAACGAGAATGATCAAAAAGAAGATGATCGCCGTCTCGTACCCGTCGAGCGCCGGGAAGATATCTATGACGCGTTCGAGCACGCCAATCATGAGCCCTCCCCAAACGGCACCAAAGAGACTCGAGAACCCCCCGAGCACTGCCGCGGTAATGCCGAGCAGTTGCGTATTCATGAGCATGGTCGGATGCACCCGCGTAATCGGAGCAACCAGAATACCGACCACCGTGGCAAGCAGAAGAGCAAGGCCCCACACGATGGAATCGACGCGGTTGGTATTGATACCGACCGCCTGCGCGCCCACCGGATCCTGGCCGCGAGCGCGGATGGCAAGACCGATCTTGGTATATTTCATCACTGCCGCGAGTGACAGCGAGATCACCAGCGCAATGAGCATGACCGCCAAGTCATTCCGCCGAAACACTACCCGGATCTCTTCCAGAGCGCCCGTGCCTTCGAAGATAAACGGCGGGCCGGGAAGAATCCGCGGAAAGCTCTCGTAGTCCGGGCTCCACACGAGGTTTGCCGTTCCTTCGAAAACGAGAAGCAGCCCCAGCGTAATCATGAGCATACTCGCCGGAGAGACATGTTTGACCCGGCGCATAAGGAGCAGGTCGATCAGGACCCCGAAGACCGCGCCCGAGATGAGGCCCACCGGAATGGCGGCAAAGAGTGCCGCGTGTCCCTCAACGATACCTGCGTCGAAAAACCACTCGATCGTCGTGAGCGTGATCAACACGCTCACCATGGCCGAATAGCCGTGGCTGAAGTTGAGAGTCCCCGCCGAGCGGAAGATCATGGCGATACCAAAACCCATGAGTCCGTACAGCGCACCCTGCGGAATGCCGATTGTTATGGCCTGAAGAAACGCGTTCACAGTCCGTAGCCCCTACATACCCAGATATGCTTTGCGTAGGTTGTCATCGCGCAGCATGGCCCCGGCTTCTCCGGAATGGACAATGCTGCCGTTCTGCAACACGTACGCCCGATCGCTGATAGACAGCGCCTTAACGGCATTCTGCTCGATGAGCAGCACGGCCATCTTCTTCCGAAGGTCTGCAAGCACTCGGAACATCTCATCTACGATGACCGGCGCAAGTCCCAACGACGGCTCATCGAGCAACAGCACCTCCGGGTTTGCCACGAGCGCCCGGCCGACCGCTAGCATCTGCTGCTCTCCACCGGAGAGCGATCCGGCAATCTGGCGATTCCGCTCTTTGAGAATCGGGAAGAGCGAGTACGCCTGCTCGGCGGTCTCCTTGAACTCCCCGCGGACGAACGTGCCGAGCCGCAGATTCTCCTCGACTGTCAGACCCGGGAAGATTCGGCGGTTCTCCGGACACAGAACCATTCCTTTACTCGTCGGTTCGGTGGGACTTCTTCGCCGAAGCTCCTCGCCGCGGAACTTCACGCTCCCGCGGCTTCGCACGATCCCCATGATCCCGAACAGGGTGGATGTCTTTCCGGCCCCGTTCGCCCCGAGAATCGAGACGATCTCTCCCTCTCCGACGGTGAAGGAGATGCCGTTTACTGCGTGTATGGGGCCGTAGGAGACCCTCAGGTCGGCTACCTCAAGCACTCTCTTCTCCCCCTAAGTACACGCGGATAACTTCCGGATCGTTGGCTATTTCTTGAGGCGATCCCTCGGCGATCTTCTTGCCGAAGTTCATGACCGAAATCCGATCCGAAATCTTCATGACGATGTTCATGTCGTGCTCGACGAGCAGAATCGTGATGCCCTTGTTGCGGGACAGATCATAGACAACCCGATCAAGCTTTTCGGTTTCTTGGTACGTGAGCCCGGCCGCCGGCTCGTCGAGCAGGAGCATCTCCGGCTCCGAGATGATCGCCCGGGCAATCTCCACCCGCTTCTGCATGCCGTAGGAGAGGTTCCGCGGAACGTTCATGAGCACCGAGCGAATGCCGGTACGCGCGGCAACGTCGGAAATGCGCGCCCTCACATCCTCCTCGAACGACTTGTGTGAGCCTGCAAAGATCGAGGGCAACGACCGGCCAAAGTGAAAGGCGTACCCCGCATACAGATTCTCGTATACCGTCATCTTCCCAAACAGTTGCAGATTCTGAAACGTGCGGGCTATGCCCTTGTGTATCATGCGGTGGTCCGGCAGCCTCGTGATATCCTCACCCTTGAAATAGACCCTACCGGTGGTCTTCGGGCCGAGCCGCGTAATGGAGTTGAACAGCGTTGTCTTCCCGGCGCCGTTGGGCCCGATCAGTGCGTGGATCATCCCCTGCTCTACCGTCATGGAGAAGTCATCCACCGCAACCAGGCCGCCGAAGCGCACGCCGACATTCGCTACTTCCAGCATTGTGTACTCTTTCCTCAAGCTTCGCGTTCCATACGGTTGAGCGGCCGGCGATACGTACCAGGTGCTTTCCACCTTGTATGCGTACTCGTACGTACCGCCGGCGATTCCCTAAGGACGCGGAACCGGCCGGTGCCGAGTCCACGCCGGCCGGTCGGCGTCCGGGCCCTGCCGGCGCCGGCCGGCTGCCCGCCCTTCAATTCACGTTGCCGCGAGTCGCCTACGGCTCGCGGTACTCAATCCAGTCGCTGACCGGATACCATTCGTCGTCTTGTACCTCCATCACGTACATGCTCTGCTTACCCAGCCGGCACGTATCGTCATCCGGGTCGAACTCGCCATAGGTAACGTCCAGCGCAAGATAGCCGTCCCAGCCGTCCATGCTCTCGAGGGCGTCTACCAGCCCCGCGCGGGTCAGGTTCCGCCCGGCACGTTCGGCCGCTTCGGTAAAGATCTCGGCGGCAACCATTCCGGCAACGCCGTACGCGTTCGGCACCGCGCCCGGCTCGTCGACGTAGTCGGCGTACCACTGCCACGGCTCGAAGTCCGGGTCATCGAAATCGGCAAGAACCCACGCAGTGGTTTTCACATTCTCCATCGCCTCGCCGCCGACGCCGTCGATAATGGTCTGGTCTGCGTTTGCATAGCTCAGAAGAATCGTCTCATCTACGCCGAACTCATGTGCCTGTTCCAGTAGCTGCTGGGTCTGCGGAGAGAACACCACCGTCATGATCGCATCCACATCGGCGTCCCCCATGCGGCCGATTGCCGTGGAGAAGTCGGTGGCATCGGTCTCGACCGATACCGCCTCCACGATTTCCGCATCGTCATAGAGCTCGATCGTATCCATCATCGAGTTGTAGGCGTTCTGCCCGTCGTCGGCGTCGCGGTAGATTACGCCGAGCCGCTCATGCCCGAGCTCCTCAACCATATACTGCACCATGATATTGCCCTCGAGCAGATAGTTCGGCTGAAACGGAAACACATACTCCTTCGGCGGAACCGCCAGCTCCGTTGCTCCGCCACCCTGGTAGACGAACGGCACCTCGTTGTCGTTCAAGTAGTCCATGACCGCAAGTACATTGGGCGAGCCGAGGCTTCCAACCATCGCGAACACCCCGTCACGCTCAACCAGCCTTCGCGTCAAGGTCGTGGTCGACGACGGATCGAACTGGTCGTCGGCGACCTCCAGGTTCACCTCGCGACCGTGAATACCACCCTGATTGTTCACGTGGGCAAAGAACGCCTGCATCCCCTCGGCCATGGGCCTTCCGATTGCAGCAACCGGACCTGAAAGCGCCTGCGTGCTCCCGATGAAGATCTCATCGTCGGTTACACCCGGAGCCTCTTCCCGCTGCCCCTCGCCAAACACCGGCGCCACGAGCGCCATGGCGAGCACAACCGCCATAAGAATCGTCAATGTCTTTGACATATCCGCCTCCTTCACTGAATATCCATCCGGCATTCGCCGGTATCGCGTCGGATCTCGGCCTACTGGCCGGGCCGATGCTATACCGCCGAACCCCCACCGGCGGGCGGCTACCTGCCGCACCCGGTGGGTCCCTAACAAGGCTCTTACACCACCAACCCGCCGTCAACGCGAATGACCTGTCCGGTAATGAAGCTTGCCGCGTCACTCGCGAGGAACTGGACCGTATTGGCGACCTCTTCCGGTTCAGCAAGACGGCCAAGCGGCGTCTTTGCCGTTATGCCCTGGATGACCTTCTCCGGCACCGATTGGATCATCTCCGTGTTGACGAACCCGGGCGCCACTGCGTTCACCCGTACGGCCGCTCCTTTGCGGGAGAACTCCTTGGCCCACGTCTGGGCCATCGCGACGACTCCGGCTTTGCTCGCCGCGTAGTTGGTTTGACCGATGTTCCCGTCGAGCCCGACGACGCTCGAGATGTTGATAATGCTCCCTGAGCCGTGCTCCATCATCTTAGGACCGACGACCCGAACCATGTTGAACGCGCCCTTGAGGTTCACGGCCATGACCGAATCCCAGTCGTCATCCGAGATCTTGTGGACCAGACCGTCCCGCGTGATGCCGGCGTTGTTCACCAGCACGTCGATCCGCCCCTTGTCCGCGATCACACTCTCTACAAACGACTCAATCTGGTCGGGCGCGGTCACATCGACCTCCACGCCTTGAATACCGGCGGGAAGGTCGGCAAAACCCGCGGTTTCCCGGTCGAGCGCGTACACGATTTCCGCGCCGCCCGAGCTCAAATGCTGCGCAATGGTCCGCCCGATGCCGCGGGCGCCGCCGGTTACCACGCACACTTTTCCCTGAAGTTCCATGCTGCTCACTCTCCTTTCCAGGCCTTATACGGGCCCCACTTCACGACCGTGGAGGCCCAGACGAATCCGAGCCCGGCGCCGACCATGACGATGTTCGACCCGGGGCCGATTTTCCCGTCCCGTAGACCGAGCTCGATGGACAGGAGCTGGTCGTTCTGTCCGAGATGCCCGTACTCGTTGAGATAGGTCGTCTGATGCTCGCCGACGTTCAGTTCCTGCAACACCGCATCGTGCGCCGACCTCTTGAAGTGCAGGATAGCCAGGTAGTCGATGTCCTCTTCGGACATCCCGCTGTCGGCAAGGCTCTCGCGCACGACCTGGAAGAAGTACGGCAACGTGCGCTCGCCAAGCTTGCGCTTAAACTCCTCACTGTCACGAACCACGAAGTGCGCTCCATTGGCATCCTGGGGCTCGGGCGGCCACTTCTTTGCACCCATGACCGGAACAACACAGTCTTCACTAAACGACCCGTCGCCGCGGAAGGCAGAGCTCAGTATCACGTTCTCAGCATAACCACGTTGGAGTACGGCGGCTGCGCCGCCGGCTCCGAGGTCCATCATGAAGCGGGTTTCCGGAACAGAGAGGTCGATCAGATCCGCGTTCCGATAGCCACTCACCACAAGAACCGTCTCTGTCTTGGGCCGCGCAAGCACCAGCGCCTTTGCTACGTCGAAGGCGGCCATCATGGACCCGCACATCGCTTCCATGTCGAAGCTCCACGCATTCTCCGCTCCGAGCTCGTGTGCAATCTTCAGTCCGGCAAGCCAGCAAGGATAGTCCTTGTGCTGTCCGCCGTCCCAGATCACTAGATCGATCTCCTCAGGCGATATCCCGGCCTGCTCGATCGCGCGCTCAGCGGCGATGCGCCCCATGGCGCTCGGCGTATCGCCTTCCGCGGGGACCGGCTTGCGGAGGATTCCGAACTTCTCCCGCACCCCCTCCTCCGGAACCTCCGTCGCCGCGGCGAGCTCGCTGGAATCCATGAACGTTTCAGGGATGTAGTTTCCTATTCCTCGTATACCCACAGGCTCGTTGTGCACGTTCCCACTCCTCCGAATAGCTGTTTCGCTGCATGGTGCCGTCGCTCCCCTCGGCGTGCCGGCACACATGGACGCAGCGGCGCGCATAATGAGTGCGTAGAGGTGAATCACCTCTCATTCCATCTACTTCCGCATTGTAGACCCACTTTGCGCTGCGGTCAAAGGGAAATTGCGACAAAACTCCATCGAAGCACTCCCGAACGGTCAGAATCAGCCGTGTTCACACTCATAACTGGACAAGAGGAGGCTGTAAAGGGGGAGATAACATGCGCTACTTTCCGCTTATACCGCCTCCATACTCCGAAATTCGGTCCTGTTTTTCAAGTTTGCCCTTGCGAACTTCGGAAACTCCCCCGTATAATGGCGTATGAAGATGTTGGGTGAATCGTCTCTCACTTCACACGACCAATCGATCACGACGCGAGACCGATTGCTCCATGCGGCCGTCGAGCTATTCTCTCAGAAGTGGTATAGCGAGGTAAGCGTTGCCGACATCTGCCGTACCGCCTCGCTGTCGAACGGGATCTACTATCGCTACTTTCGCGACAAAGAGGCGATTTTTCGCGAGATCATAGAGCGTTACCTCGAAATCCTCGCCTCACGCCTCTCGGCACTAGACGCGGGCCCCAGCAACAAAGACGTTCGTACATTTGTTGAGATCGTCCTCGCCGTTCATCGCGAGTATCCGGGCTACGTATCGATATTTCGTGAAGGGCAGTACCGTTTCTATGACTACGAATTGCGCATATCGCGACTCTTCGCCGACAGTCTCGAACACATATACGGGCGCACCATCAGCCCGGGAGAAAGCATTTTCCTGCTGGCCGGAACGCGCTTTCTAGCGTTTCGCGCGGCATTCCACGACGTTGCAGTTGATATCGATGCCGTTGTCTCTAGTGTGCAGGAGGGGCTGTTTGACACTCGTGTGGAGTCCTTGAACCGTGTTTTCGACATCGAGATCTATCTCCCGCCGGTTCGCCTCGAGAAGAGCGTGGAGCAATGTCTCCTGGAGGCCGGGAAGGCGCTTTTCGGGCGGCTGGGTTATCACGCGGTAAACATACACGACATTACCCGCGAAGCCGGCGTCGCAGTAGGGACCTTCTACAACTATTTCCACAGCAAGGAAGCGTTCTACGCCCGGGTCATTCAGCTCGTGAGTCACGAAATACGCGAGTTCATTGCGCGCAATCTCGATACCACCCTCCCCCGCCTCGAGCAGGAGCTTCAGGGGATGCTCCTCTTTTCGTTCTATATCACATCGGTGGATGAGAGCTGCTACAACATCGTACGCGAGGGAGAGTTCGTGGTCCCGGAAGGAGTCAGGGAGTACTACGATAAGTTCGAGCTCGGCTATCGCAAGCGTATGGCCGACATCCGCCGGGTGGACGAGCGCACTGCATGCAACTTCCTCATGGGGCTCTCACATTTCCTGGGACTCGAGCTCCTGCACAACGGCACCATCGACCGAGCGAAGAGCCTCATTCGTGAGCTCGCCGATTTCCTGAGCGATGGTATTGCGTACGACAAAACGAGTGGAGGAGTAGACCCATGAGTTACGCACGCATTGCGGCAACCGCACTCTACGCGCCCGGCGATCCGATCTCCAATGAGGAGCTCATGCGAATTGCCGGGATCGAGTTCGACCTCGAAAAGTACCGCGACAAGATCGGTATCGAGGCTCGGCACATTGCACGGCTGCGCGGAATCGAGGAGACAACCGCCGACTTCGCCGAACAGGCAAGCCGCCGGGCCATCTCCAACGCCGGGCTCAATCCGAAAGATATCGATCTCTTTGTCGTGGCAACCGATACCCCGGAGTTCATTAGCCCTCCGACGGCGCTGCTCCTCCAGGGGCGGCTCCAGGGCGGACAGCATAACGCGGGAAGCTTCGACGTGAACGCGAGCTGCGCCGGGTTTGCAAGCGCCTTCGATACCGCGAGCCGCATCGTAGCGGGCGACCCTCACGTGCAGCACGCCGTGGTCACCGGAGTATACAACATGCCCGCCTATGCCCGGGACGACGACGCCTTCGGCCTGTCCATTTTCGCCGACGGTGCCGGGAGCTTTGTGCTCACGAAGGCCACCGAGCCCGGCTACATAGCGGGGACCCGCCTGTCCGACGGCACGCAGTGGGATTACGTTGGAGTTTACACCGGAGGGACGCGGCATCCGGTCACCCGTGAACGGCTGGACAACGGGGAGTACGGTTTGCAACTCCTCAAACCACTTCCCGGCGACCGGAACGTGAAGCTGTGGCCGCCCGTAGTGGAGAACACGCTCTCGAAAGCCGGATTCACCGTCGGCGATATCGATCTCATCATCTACACCCAGATCAACCGCTCGGTGATACAACAGGTGAACGA
>PWGF01000408.1 GCA_003554375.1 Spirochaetaceae bacterium | reverse complement strand
GGCCGCCTCGAAGCAGTCCGGCTCATCCCCCATGAAGAGTCCGCGTGTATACGTCGAGCCGTCCGGGCGCGTACCGACAACGGTCATGATATAGACGATGGGTAGGTCACGCGCGAACTCCCGTTCAGCGTAGTTCATCAGGCTCCGAACCGGGTTGTTCGCGCGGCCGAGTACCTGCTCGATTCCATAGAGGGCGCTGATGTAGTGGCTCTTGCTGATGCACTCGTAGCCACCGGTGCCCACGAAGAGATTCTTGTTGTAGTTGGCCATCCCGATCACCTCGTGCGGGACGACCTGCCCGATGGAGAGGATCAAGTCGTGACCTCCCCGGGAGAGCCGCCGGCTTATCTCCGCCGGCCAGCGGAAATCCGCAATGCCTCCGGTGATCTCGGCCACCTTCTCGCCAGGAACCGTCCCGAGCGTATCCACCTCCGTCCGCCAGTCATGAACCCGAAAGAGCTCCGAAGGGACACCGGGGTACATGTGCTCCCGCTCTTCCTGGCTTAGTGGGACGTGGGTTCCGATGGCCGGCACAACATCGGTCAGCGCGGAGCCGTAATGCTCCCACACGAGCTCCGTAATCCGCCCGGCCCGCGAATGGAAGCGGGTGATATCCGGGGGTACCGCCGCTACGCGAGTCTTAGGCCCGAGCTCCGTCAGAAAGCGATGCACTTCCTCCCGGAGCTGATCGTCGGTGACTTCCGGCGGCTGCGTCGTGCCCCGGCCGCTGCCGGCTGCATCGGCCGTGCTCTCACTGGAAACGCCTTGCTGTTCCGCTGTCTGTGGCCAAATGTATCGTGCTTTCACGCCTTTGCTCCCTGTTCCGACCCCGAAGCATAACTCGAATCCGTAACGGCGGTCCAGGTCAGCCGGCACCCGTGCAGACACTGAGGCGAGAAACCCAAATGGCCGCCCGCGGAGGGCGGCCATTCCAGAGCGGACCGGATTCGAGCCTTCCGGCTATATCGATGCCGGGCCGGCTACTTCTCCCACCTGATCTCATCCAGGGCAATCTCGTCGTTCGGCTCGTTGCTCGTGCCGGTCGTCTCATAGCGGTCGGCGATGACGAATGTCGTCGGAATGTACTCCATGTCTATCTCCGCCGAATCGGGTTGTCCGTACGCCGGCGCAGCATGGGGAACAATATCCGCAGTCGGCATCGATAGAGGCAGTCACTCCATCCTCCCAGGCGTACCACTCATGCCCGACCCTTGCCCCATTCTCCTCCGGCGCGTCCCGGTAAACGACAAACGCGTCGTCGGCTATGACGGTCGCTTCCGGCAGCCCCTAGTAGTAGACGGCGTCGTCGGGAGCGTCGTACCCCTCTCTGCTCAGAGCGTACTTCTCCTTTCGATCTACGTCCCAAAGTCCCCAGTTGTCGTCAGCTCGTTTCCAGGGCTCGTCGAAGGCCGCGAAGTAGAAAACCGACATGGGCCGTTGAAATCCATCTCCCGCACTATCGCCGGATTCACCGTACGCCCATTCCATCATGTCATCGTAATACATCGCCTGGTTCACTTCGTGAGCAGTGTGTTCTGCCGATGGGAGTAGTCTCCCTTCGTGGCGTGCGCTTGGCTCACTCTGCCAGCCTGTTTCGCCGATTACGATCGGAATGTCGATTTCAACATCGTCGAGCGCTTCCCGAACCGAATCGAAGTTGCTTCTGGCGTATGCGTACGCTTCGTCCATCATCGCACGGGCACGTTCATCTTCTGCGACGTCCTCCTGGCGCCAATCCCAGTTGTCATCCCAGTTTCTTCCGGTCCCCGCATCCCAGTAGGCATAGGTGTGAATCGATGCATAGTCGATCTCCCGCCATACCTTCTGGGTATCGTAGCCGCCGCCCATCGCATACGGCGCCCAGTTGTCGTTGACGGTAACCGGCTGATCGATAGCCTCACGGGCATGCCGGATGTAGTCCACCATATCATCAGGCGGCACCGGTGCGAACGACCAGCTAACCACCACCTCGTTCCCGATGCTCACGCCAACCACGATATCGGCGTACTCATTGGCAAGATCTATCGCACGATCGAGTTCGGCCATATTCTCTTCGCGGTTCTCTTCATCGGATTCTTCCACATACGCGCCGAGTTGAACCTTAAGATCGAGATCGTTCTCGTTGATGACCTCCAGCGTCCTTCTCCCATGCGTGCGCGAATCGAACACCCGGATCAACCCGAATCCCTCTTCCTCGACAAGTTCAAGATCCTCTTTCATCTGTTCCTTGGAAGGATACACTTCCTCTCGAGGATTCTGACCCCGTCGGTAACCGGAGTACGAAACCGCCTTCCTACCGAAGATGTCCGGGTCAATCTCTCTCACCTCGACATTTGATCCCGGCTCTAGTTCTTCGTCGCCGGAGCCCATCAGGCTGTCGCACCCCACAAGAAACGCCAATGCCGCCACCAATACGACGCCGGCCGCCACAAACACTCTGCCCTTCATTACTCTCTCCTGCATTCTTCCCGGAAAAAGCAATGGCGGCCCGGGGGACCGCCATTGCCGCTGTTGGTTACCCGCTTTTTACACTACTGTGTCTTTTGCGGTGCGACATCGATCAGTCCTCATCGATGTCAAAGTAGATGTCGGTGAGGAGGATTTCGTTGCCTTCGTTCGGATTCTCTTCCTCCATATGCGCTCCCTCATTGTTGTGGACGCCGAACTCGTTTACCGCGGTCAGCTCCCCATACTCCTCGAGGTCGATCTCCATCTGGACCCATCCGTCGTCCAGATCTTCGCCGTCGGCGAGCTGGTGCGGCATTTCGTGCGGCTCTGCCTCGGCACCGGGCAGACTCACGACAACCATATCGTAATCATCCGTTTTCACCTTCATGTGCAGCGTGTCGTACCCATGGAGCGTTCCCGCATCAATGCCGGTGGCGAATACAATGCCCCATCCGTCGACATACTCCAATCTCATTGCGGGACTGTAGGTATCATCCTCGTCATAATCCGGCTCCTGAATGGTCTCGGTGCCCCATGTATCCAGCGCTAGATCGATCTGGACGGCATCGTCGGGAACGTCGCCTTCGTCCGTCCAGTACAGCCAGGTCTGCTCGGTTGGATCCTCAAGCTCCTCGAGCTCCACGTTGACCGTCTTATCATCCTCCAGCACTACCGTCATATCCGCCGGGGCGTAACCCTCTGCGGCGACGCCGCCTACCTCTAGCTGGTACTGACGGTTCTCCAGCTCGAAGACCGCTTCACCGTCGACATCGGTGGTCCCCGCGAAGCCACCGGTTAGCTCAACCGTGGCACCCTCGATGGGGCCGTTTCCCTCGCCGGTAACGTTGACCGTCAGTTCTGACGTATCAAGCGCCTCGTCCTGTTCCGAAAGAGACACTTCGTCTATATGTACGGTGGTTGCCTTGCTGTTTTCTGAGACTGTTCCCATGCCCACATTAAGGTCGCTGAGGGTTCCGTCCCAGTCGGTGAAGTCGACGGTTGCTTCGTACGTCTCTTCGCTATCACCGAGCGCGAACTGGAACTGTGGTGGATCAATGCCGGGCGGAACCAGCTGGACCTGCACATCGCGGGGATCATCTGCCCACGCAGTCAGCGACAACGTGTATTTCCCTTCTTCCGGAATATCGATATCAAACTGCTGGAACTGAACGCTCCACCAATCTCCCTCAATCGAAGCGATATCGATCTTGGCTTCTCCATCCTCGACCTCTACCGTACTCGCTTCATCATGAGACCACAGCTCCCAGATCGGGTCCTCCACGGTCACGTCCGCGGATGCCGATATCTCCTCGTCGTCCGCGAGTTCAACCGTGATCGTCGCTTCATCAGTGAATTCGAGACCGTGCTCGAAGTCACCGCTAAGAACCAAATTGTCGGAATCTGGAGCTTCCTCCCTTAATTCCTCCTCTACGAAGACGCCGGTAACAACGCCGTCCTCATCAACCTCAGCGATATCCGTGTCACTGGACTCCCACACAAGGTCAAGGTCATCCACGTCCACATCTAGGTCTTCCGGAAGAACGCTTACCTCGAGGGTGACCGTTTCTCCCGTTTCGACTGTGGCCGCCTGCAGCTCCAGTCCTTCAACATCCTGGACGCCGTTTTCGTCATCGTCGTCGGCGTCCTCTACGGTCACCTCCGTAGACGCCGATATATCCTCGTCGTCCTCCAGCGCAACGGTAATAGTCGCACTTCCCTCGGCGACGCCGGTGACTTCCCCGTCCTGATCCACCTCGGCAATGTCCGAGTCACTTGACTCCCAGACAAGGTCCACGTCATCCACATCCAGATCCAGGTCTTCTGGGAGGATCGTCACCTCGAGGGAAACGGTCTCTCCGACTTCCACAGAGACAGTGTCCGGCAGCTCCAGGTCCTCGACGTCGTCGATACTTGCCACCGGGCTCGGGCACCCCGACAACACCAGTGCTGCCGCCACCATTGTGCCGACCAGCATCACAACTACCCCTTTTCTCCTAATCATCATGGCTCTTCTCCTTCTTCCCTTGGATCCTCGCAGTTCGTACGAACTGCGGTCCCTACTAATCGACGATATCCACGCTGTCGCCGTCAGCATCCACCCAATCGATTTCACGGAACTCGGCCCACGTACCCTCGGCCACGGTCGCCTCGAACATATGGGTGAATGCCGATGTCACGTCCGTTTCGGACTCGTCCGAAACATCGATGCTCACTTCGGTCCACTCCGTTTCGCTCAGGCTCTCTACGCCGTGTTCGGTTACGGGCTCCTTCAGGAGATTATCCTCTCCTTCCTGAAGGAACACTTCCAGCTGCCCTGCCGGGACGTCCCCACGCACCTCGAACTCCAGGTACTTCACTTCACTGAAGTCGAAGCCGGTAGCGAAACCTTCATCTTCGACCCGGGCAGCGAAGCTTCCACCCGACCACTCGAGGTCTTTCGCGGTTACCCTGAGCGCATCGTCCGACTCGTCGAGCTCGTGGGTTGGCTCGTCCGTATATTCACACGACCACACGTGCATCACGAAATCGACGTCAACCTCGTAGTCTCCGACAAAGGGGCCCTCGGCCTCTCCGTTCTCTTCGGGCGGGTCCCCGTTTTCATCATTGCCTCCCACCAGGTTAGGGCAGCCCAGTAGGAGCAATCCCGTCATCAACAATGCGAGTATGGTGATACATCGCCTCATCATTGTTGCTCTCCTTGCTTTCATTGCTTCCTTCAGTCAACGACTGAACCCTAGTAGCCAATATTCAAATACACCGTTGTGATGGTGGAGAAACCGTCGTCCGGCTCCGGGTCGGCCGAGTGCTCGCCGTACGTCCGTCCGATCGTCCGAACTCCTACGCGCCCTTCGCGTTCGATGAAGCTCGGCGTATCGAAGCCGTATCCCAGATCAACGCTCCACTGCATCGGATAGGTGAGGTTGAATTCACGATGCCACGTCTCCGGCCCCCATGCGTTCACGTCGAGCGACGTCTCGAGCATGAGCCGCCGGTAGCGCACCGCAAGGTCGCCTCCGAAGTACTCCACCAACCGGTCGCCATCATCTCCGAGGCTTTGATCCCGGCCCGCTCGCCCTTCCATGTTTATCCGGAGCCCAGGCATGGGGTTCACCAGCAGCCGCGCCGTCGCGGACCAGAGGTGATACTGCTCCGGCAACCCTTGGTCGAACGGGTACCAGATGTCCTCCGCGGACTTGAATGCTCCGGCGTCGGTAGGTCCAGCGTAATATGTGTGCAACAGCGACAGCGATCCGGCAACAGTTGAGCGCTCCCGGTCCGGGTTGTTCCAATCGTGGAAGTACGTGGCGCCTTCCTGATCGTACGTCAGCACCATTTCGCTTTCGAGCGTTTCGCGGTTCCAGAACACCGCAAACGGGTCATCCAGTCTGTTTCGCTCCTGTCCGGCCGCCTGTATCGGACCTACCAGCGGCTGACGCCAGCGCACTTCGGCTTCGCCGGTAACATCGCCGACGATAACTCGCGTTCCAATATCCAACTGTCGCCGATTGCCGGCGCCGGAGTCGGCTTTCTGGAAGCCGGCTCGTGGAACCATCGGCTCGCCGGAGGCAACCAACCCGGCGTGCCGGAATCGCGTATACAGATGGGTATACCGGAAAACGTCGGTACCGACCGTGCCCATGAGCGCGAAGGTATCGAGCGGTTCTATCTCTTCTTCCTGCCCTGTGCCAGGGTGATAGTAGGTGTCTCCCACCTTCCCCTGACCTGAGTGCAGCACCGCCAGCTCGCCGAAGAAGTAGGGAGACAGCTCCGCCTCCCCCGAGATGCTTGCCTTGCGCCCCGGGCTCCTATCGGGCTCAGCATCCTCGGTCTCGAGGAATTGCTCCACGTGCGTGAGACCCACCGCGGTATCGAGTTCCCCAATCGGCATTTCCCGGTAGTAGTTCCACGCAACGGAGGGCTCCGCTCCCCAGTACAGCTCCGGGCCAACGGCAACGCGCAATCCGTCAAGCGCTCCATGAGGCCTGAGCTCAAGACCGAACGGTGCGTCCGATCCGGCTATATCCATAGCCTCGCGGTCCCATGCCTCCGGCATCAGATAGAACGGATCCCCGTGCAAGTACCAGTCGGGGCGACCGGTTCGATAGTAGCCCTCCAGGTCGAATGCGTCCGTTGTGTAGTCGAACTCCGCGGAGTAGAGAGCGGCATTTCGTCCAACTTCGCCGTCGTCATAGTCGTAGTACGCCGGGACAGCGTCGTCCTGAGGAAACCCTGGAAGGATCGGATCGTTCCAGACACGCAACTCGGCTGCTCCCGAGAGCCCCTCGGTCGGCTCGAAGCCGAGGTTGACGCCCATCTCCTGCCCCGTTCTGCCTTCCGCCGCTTCGCGCCAGTCGTCGCCATCGATGTCGTCGTCATCGATAGCGACCGAACCATCAATGGCGAGGGAGAAGCCCTCGAGCGAGATCGGCTCGAACTGATTCTCCTCCCGCAAGCCTGCCGACTCTCCGCGAGTCAGGTGCAGCCCCGCTTCCACTCCGTCGAAGTGCTCAACCACTTCCTGCTCGCTTGAGTCGTACAGGGGGAGTTCCCACAGCTCGCCGAGCAGATGGTACGCCGCACGCGGCACCCTCCGGTGAACGCCGTTGTACGTCCGTGGGCTAAGGGCAACGACGCCGAACCACTCCTCGTGCATGTTGTCTACACCGCTGGCTGCGTCGTGCTCGTATGCGGCATTGCTCCAAGAGCCCTCGGTGTTGTGCTCGTAAAACGATTCGTACGTCTCTTGATCGTACTTCCACCACTCGTCCATCCACTGGAATACGAACCCGCCGATGGCGTTTTGCGAACGTCCCTTGCCGTAGCCCTGAAGGTATATCTCCCGCCACTGGTGATAGAGATACTTCGCTTGGTGGTATTGATCCTCCTGTTGGGTCAGTGCGTTGTACGCATCGGCACCGAACTCGGTATAGACCACCGGCACTCCGAGGCGCTCGACGCTCTGGTAGAAGGCATCTCCCGACTCCAGTCCGCGGTACACGTTGACACCCAGCACATCCAGGCTCGGCACGAGCTCTTCGATGAGGTCCAGATACTGGATATCGCCGTTCACGATTCCATACGCGTGGTTTGGGTTGATCTCCTTCGCTTCCGAAATTGCTTCCTCGAAGAGATCGTATAGGTAGCTGGCCCTAGCTTCGTTGCGTTGTCCCTCGGGTAAGTCCTGGATGAGATGCGACTCCCATTCCAGTCCGTAGTTATTCTCGTTGCCGAACATGAACATGAGCACGCCCGGCACGTCCTTGTACCGTTCAACGGCGGACAACGCCTCATCCAGAATTGCCTCGCGGCTGTGGACATCGGAGTAGTCAGTCAACGGATACCAGATGCCTCGCGCATCTACTCCGTATCGACCGAACAGAGGATTCACGATCGTGTAGATGCCATGTTCACGGTAGAAGTAGGTGATCCACTCCGGCGGAACCTCATCGAAAACGCGAATGGCGTTCACCCCGATCTCCTTCATCATCTCCGCGTCACGATCGATCGTCTCCCGGATGATCTCCTCCGGCTCCGACCAAAGATCGTAGGTGTGATTCTCGCCAATCGGAGTGTACGACCACACCATGCCCTTCACCTCGAAAGGGCTCCCATCCACCATCAAACGGAATCCGTCCTCGTCGTGCACGACTTCAGAGTGAGTTCCCGGTCCGTCCTCAGCGGCCGCCACAATCGGCAGTAGAGAAAGCACCACACCGATGCACACAAAGCGCGCTGTTGCTACAAGCTTCATGCTATTCAACCTCCTCAGCATCCTCAGGCCGAACCACCACACCGTCACCCCAGGAAGACGGGTTGTAGTGGGTATCGTCTCTGGGACTCATCCACTGCACCATTCGCTCACGCTCGCCGCGATCCGCATCGTTGATCTGGAACTCCAGAAGCACCTCCTCCCCCTCACTGAGCGAAGAGATGCCGAGCAAGTCGAGCGGAACCGCAGCCTCGATCGCGTATCCCTGGTCGTAATACTCGACGTAGGCCTCGGTGCGATCGGTCCTGTCCTCGTCGTTGATTGAGAGCCCGAACTCGGTCGGATCGTCTTTACTTCTCGGAACCAGCCGAATCTGAGAGTCACTGTCCAAGTAACTCCGACGATCTCCAGTGTCCGTACCAAGGTAGATTTCAACCGAATCACTGCGCCACGCCTGTGCGGGCGACAAGGGATTCTCCATCGGGACGGCGTCGGTTATGTCTGCGAAGATGTAGAAGGTGCTCCCGTCCGTCGCGACGGTGAACTCCCCGGAGATGACGTCCGGATTATACCCTCCGCCGTACACCGTCACGCGAGGCACAGCACTCACCATTCCGTTCCACTTCGAGAAATCCCCATCTATCTCAGGGGACTCATCGAGCCAGAACAGCGGCGCAACCTCACCCTCAGGCGGTTCATGGTGCTCTACCTCGGGCTGATCCTGGTCCAGCTGCAGAGGCGGCGGAACAGGATCCCGGGCCGTCGTCGCAAGACAACCGCCCATAAGAAGAAACACCAAGAAACCAAGCCCTATAGCCAGTAACGTATATCGCCAATTGCGGATCATGGCGCCATTATCACCCCAGTTTGTTGCTATTGTCAAGAAATATTCTTGAGCGAGTTGTCGCCCGGGGGCGCCTGGGGCTACGGCGCGCGCACCCGGGAAGGCGGCGGCGCATCAGCGTCTGTTGTTCCGGCCCGGCGAATGCGAACGGCCACCGCGCGGGGCCCGCCGGCTTGACGCGAGCCATGTTTATTGCCACTATCAACATATTCGCTTTGTTTGAACTGCGCCCTGGCCTCCGGGCATGGGTTAACCGGCCTACTTTCGGCCCGACCGGCGGCGGTTGCCGCGCTATCGCCGCGCGTTCGAAGCGGATACCGGCCATTCCCACTACTATTTATACGGAGTCAGCTATGTCGTACATGGATCCCACTTCCAGCAAGCAAACGCGTCGGAAACGCTCCGGAGCACCCACCAAGACTGTCTTGTCGGCCATCGTTGCAGTATTCGTCGTCACGGTGCCAGGCTGTGACGGCCTTCTCTCAGGTGATACGGACGGAGGCACCGAACCTCCCGAGGGCGTCGACGTGCCCGACGGATACCGCTTTGTCTGGTCGGATGAGTTCGAGGGCGAAGAAATCGACACCGATGTCTGGACCTTCGAAACCGGCGGTCACGGGTGGGGAAACTACGAGAGCCAGTTCTACACCGACCGGACTACCGGGGAGAACCGGAATGCCTACGTCGAGGACGGAGCACTACACATTGTTGCCCGCCATGAGCGCTACCACGGTAGCGAGTATACATCGGCCCGCATTATCACTCAGGGGAATCAGTCCTTTAAGTACGGCCGTATCGAAGCCCGCATACAAGCACCTCACAATCCGGAAACCGGCGAAATGGACGAAGGCGTATGGCCGGCGTTCTGGATGATGGGTGACTCCTTTGCCGACATCGGCTGGCCGTACTGCGGAGAAATCGATATATGGGAGAGCGGCGGCAACGACCCCTATCACGTAAGTGGGGCAGTCCATTGGAGTACCGTCCCCCATCCCGAGCCATATGAGCATGCGCTGTACGACCAGACGCTCGAACACGATACGCCGCTGCAGGAAGACTTCCACGTCTATGCCATCGAGTGGGATGAGAACTCTATCGAGTGGTATATCGACGACCTCCATGTTGGGTCCTTTGACCACAGCCCGTTGGACCCCAATCCGTTCCGGGACCCGTTCTTCCTTCTTCTGAACGTGGCGGTTGAGGGAACCTACTATTTCTCCGGCGACGCAGATCCGGAAAACTATCCCCAACAGATGATCGTTGACTACGTCCGGGTATTCCAGAAGCAGTAGGAACTCAGAGGGGCTCGCGCGGCCGATCCGTGTTTTCGCCGGATGAGCCGATGTAGTAGACTCTATGTGCAATCGCCGCGACATCCGGCCGTCGCTGGTTCCGGAGAGGTGCTCCGAGCTCACCGAGAGCCGGATCGGGAGGAAATATGACGATTGACCGCGTGTCATCGATCAACGTGTCTCGCGTGCTCCATATGTTCTATACGCACGGCCCCGTTTGCCGGCCGGACATATCCCGGATGCTCGGTGTCGATCGTTCCACGGTCACGAAAATCGTGAGCTCGCTGGTCGATCGTTCACTGGTCCAATTGCTCGATAAACGTGACTCAACTCCCCGTGGAGGACGGAAAGCAGTCTTCCTGGACTTCAACTACGACATCGGCCATGTAGTTGGTATCGAGCTACAGACCGACTCCTGGTTCGCGGTTGTCGTGAGCCTCCGGGGCACCGTGCTGCGTACTTTTTCGGGGGAGCTGACCAACGCTCAGGGGATAGAGCCGGCGGTACAACAGATTGCGCAACAGCTCCAGGATTCGATCCGCTCCCTTCAGATCACGCTACTGGGGATTGTGGTGTCCGTTCCAGGGATTGTGACCCCCCACAAAGGGCAGATCATCCGATCCAATCCGCTGAACATCGATGAACCGGTCGATATCACGGCAACCCTGCGGCCGTACTTCGGAGTTCCGGTGCTGGTCGAAAACGACGCCAACAGCTGCTGCTGGG
>PWGF01000209.1 GCA_003554375.1 Spirochaetaceae bacterium | reverse complement strand
GTGCGCCTGGATTACCGCCTCGCGCCCGGCCGCCACGGGGGCCCCTGCGTTGCCGCCCGGCGTGCGACCTCGCCGGCCGGAGGCCGCCGCGACTCAGCGGGGCAGGCGGAGGCGCGTCTCGAGGCGGAGGGCGGCGCGGTGGTGGGTTTCGCCTTCGGAGGGCACGTAGCGCTCGACATTGTTCGAGTCGGCGGGGAAATCGTCGCCGGCGGAGCGACCGAGGGGCTCGAGCTCGAGGACGTTGAGCCAGATACCCAGATCGGCGGCAACGCCCAAGCCGAGCGTGCCCCACGGGTAGTGGAGCTCGCCCTTGGCACCGACGCCGAGCTCGAAACCGTGCTCGAGGACGTCCTCGTCGAGCCAGCGCGTGTGGCTGATTCGGTCGCCGGTCTCATGGTCGCGCCAGCTCTCATACTCGTGCCATGAGTTGAGCGGGCTCTTGCTTCCCGAGATGGTGTAGGCGAGCCCGGCGTCGAGGCCGACGTGCGCCAGGGGTACGCGAAGGGCCCCGGGGCGCGGAGTGAGCTTGTGCTCCCAGTCGAGGCGGAAGGCGGCGGTGTTCTCGCCCAGATAGAAGCCGAAATAGTTGTCGCGATAGTCGATCGGCTGGAGGACGTCGCCGCGCGGAAAGGCGACGTCGGGGTAGTGGGTGTAGCTGTAACGGCGCTCGCCGGAAGTCTGGAACGTATACATGTGGGCGCCGGCGTGGGTCAGGCGGAAGCTTCCGAGACCGGTGCCGAGCTCGCCCGAGAGCATCCAGGCCATCATCTGCGGGCTCACCGGGGACTCCCGATCCCATATGAACTCGGGATCGAAGTCGTCCACGAGAATCTGGCCTTGTAGCTCCCAAGTTCGCGGTCGCAGGCGCGAAGCGAGGTTCCCTTCGAAGTTTCCTCCGTCCCCACCGGCGTCCCCATCGGCCTCCCCGCCGGGGCCGCCGGTGTCGTTGTCCCCGCCGGCGTCCCGCAGGGTTCCTCCGTCCCTTGCGGCGTCGTCCCCACCGGCGTCCCGCAGGGTTCCTCCGTCCCCGCCGGCGCCGTCGCCGCCGTCGGCGTCGCCGTGGGCCCCGGCACCGGCCCGGCCGCCGTCACCGCCGTTCGTCTGGGCGCCGGCCGGCTCGCGGTCAGGCTCGGAAAACTCGCCGCGGATGACCCCGTAGAAGCCCATGAGGCTTTTGTGGTTGATGTCACGGAGCCACGGGTACTGGCCGCCGCCGAGCACGTACTGGATGAAGTAGCCGGGAAGCGGGTTGAAAAAGTACTCCGGGACGAAGACGGGGCCGGTGCCGTCCGCCTTCTGGCCGCCGCTCGTGTAGCCGGGCTCATCGCCCTGCTCCTCGCCCGAGTCGGCGTCCGGCAGGTCGACCGCAACGATCGCATCTTGGTACCCGATTTCCCAGTTCGGGCGGTTGATGCCCACGGTCTGGAACGTGATGCTCTTATCGGGGAAGTCGTGGGCGCTGTTTCGGGTGAGCTCGACCGAGCGCGTGAGGAAGCGGAACCACTCGCCCTGGTAGTCGATTTCGTAGAGGAACTGCGGCTTCGGCCTGCTGGAGACGAAGAGCGAATACGGGTTGTCCACGACGTCGTCGTGAACGAATCGCCCGGCGCGGGCGTTGAAGCGCTCGCCGTCGTAGCCGAGCCCGCCTTGGCGCAGCTGGAAATAGAAGGGAATATCGAGAAACGGCCCACCCACGTCGTATCGATCGTCGTTGAAGCCGCGTAGATCGAGCCCCCAATAGAAACCAACCGGTGACCGATACGAGAGCGCGATCCCGAGCTCGGCGAACGTGCCTCGGCCCGCGTAGAGCGGGTCGGTTCCCACCGTCGGAATCGCGATAAGCTCGACGCGGCCCCGTTCCGGGAAGTCGCCGCTGCCGATGCTCGCGGCCTCGCCCCCAACGGCGGCGCCGGGGGTGTCAGCGGCGTCTGCGGTGTCCACCGTGTCAGGGGCGCCGGGCTCAGCGATCGCGACCGCCGGAGCGCCGAGCAGGAGCGCCGCCGCAAAAAGCGCCGCACCGAGCTTGGTGCAGCAGGGGATCTTACTCGGCCCGGGCGGTCTCGATTGCCTTCCGCTCGATTCTTCAGCGCTCGTCCTACGATCCATGGTGCTCCTCCGAGGTCTCTTGGTATGCGCGTGTGTCGCCCGCCGCTCTGTTCCCGAATGGCGCGCCGCCGCGGCATGGGGCGCAGAGTGCGCCATCCGAGGCCTTTTACCACGCCGACCGGGGGCGTGCAACGGGGCTTCCGCTTCGACCCGGAGCAAACGCACTGCGATCATTACGCTCCCACGGAGACAGCGAAAAGCCGCTGAAGCAAGCGGTGGCCCGCTCTCACGACACCAACACAGGCCCTCGACAAGTGTCTCACGGCCCGGCACGCGCCGCCGTCCTTCTGGAGGCGTTGTCCAACTGCGATTGCCCTGCGCTACGACCGGCTATCCCGAAGTCGCCTGTCCCGGAGCGTTCTCAGACGGTACAGCACCAGACAGGCGGCTGCCGCACCGATCGCGTTGATTCCCACGTCCACAAGCGCGCCTTCGCGGTCGAACGGCAAGAGCGCTTGAACGAGCTCGAGCGCCGCGCCAAACGCGACCGCCGCAGCCCACACCGCCCACAGGCTCACCCGCTCGAGCCGAGCCCATCTGAGCAAAGTCGATACGCCCGGCTCGCTCGATTCAGCGACGGCGGTGTTCCTGTCGCCGGCCGGCTCCAGGCGGCGCCCGGCGTGGGCTCGGTTCGCGCTCGATGCGGCCTCTTCCGCTTTGTTCGAACCGGAGCTCCTGCCTCGCGAGCCCGCCGCCCTGGCAGGGATCGCCAGGGTCAGCCCGAGCAAGAATGTCCACCCAGCAAAGAGCACGAGGTGCCCGAGCTTGGCGGTAGCGAAAGAGAGGTCGACGTCGATTCCCCCTCCGGGCGCCTGGGTGAGCACCACGGTGGCCGCGGACCAGAGGAGGAAGGCGGCAAGGAAGAAGAGTTTCATGTAAGGAGGAATGTACCGACGCAAGCCAGGTGTTGGGAAGGACGTGAGGCGGGGATTGTTGGCGGGGGAAGCATCCTCCACGCCCCAGGACGTGAGGCGAGGATTGTTGGTGGGGGAAGTATCCCCCACGCTCCAGCCCGCGTGCCCTTCGGGCACCGGGGCGTGCTTTTCGGGCTCCGCTCACGCTCCGCCCGGCACGCCCCTCGCGGTCTTCCGCTTCCCCCACCATGGGCTGGGCGTTGCCGGCCTGCTCCCGGGAACGGCCGCTCGGCGTAGCGCGCCTGTGGCGACACCGCGCCGGGTTCAGTTGGCTACCATCACAGCCCCACGGTTCCTGCCAGCTCGAGTTCGCCGGAGAAGTCGGCATAGTCGTCCTTGGTCAGGCCGTCGAGCGGCTTTCCATCGACCTCTATCTCCACGGCAAAGACGAAGCTCTCCTGCGTACCGTTGAGAATCTCGCGGAGGAGGTCGCTCTCGACCGTGTCCTCTTTGGTCTCCTCACTCTCGAGCGTCTCGACGAGAAGCGTCTCGTACTCATCCCCGCCGGTCGGCTCGTCGGCATTGGAATCGGCCTCCGTCTTGCCGGACACGAAGAACGTGATGGTGACTTCGGTGTCACTGTCGGTGATCTCGGAGAGCGGATCGTCGAGATCGGGTGCTTCCAGCCGGTAGTCGAGCGCCACGAGGTCGAATGTGGCGTTCATCTCCTCTACGTCTTCGCGGAAGCCGCTCACGCTCTCTTCGCCGTATCCATCCGCGACCGGAATCCGTGCTTCCCCGAGGTCCGCGGTTTCGCTGAACGGTACGTCGCACCCTGCCAGGAGCACGATTACTGCCAGAGCGGGCACCCAAAGAAAAGCGCGTCCCGGCGCGAAACCGTGCCTCTCCCGGCGGGCTTGCGAGCGCCTGCGCGCGTTGCGCGGGACTCTCTTCGGCATTTCCTGATGGTGGTTCATAGTAGCCTCCCTCTCGATGGTTTGGGCTCGGACGATACGCTCCGGTGCTCGCGCGGTGTATGACGGCGCAGCTGAGCTCGGCACAGGTTCCCCGCGCGCGTGGCCTCCGCGCCGGGGTCTTGTCTCGGCTCCCGCCTGGCATAACCCGGCTGCCCTGACTCTCACTATAATACCGGTCGTCCACCCGCCTCAAATTTTGAACTCAGTCGCGCGTCTATACTCGGGACGCAGCTAGTCACCGGCCCCGGTTGCCGTCTGTGGCTCGCGTATCTGAAGGCGGTCGCTCCAGCCGAACATCGAGCGTCCGCCCTGCAGATTGGCGCCGCCGGCCTTATAGAAGTGCCCGTCGAGTGTGGCACCCTCGACGCCGTGGATTGCCTGGGGTGGCGGATCAGCTTCGACCCAGCGCGGCTCTTCGGCGGAGGGGTCCAGCCGCCAGTGGCGGTCGAAGACGCCGCCGCCCCGGAACGAGGGGTCCTCGCCGCCGTAGATATGGATTTCGCCGTCGATACGACCCTCGACAGCGCCGCTCGTTGCCGATGGGAGGTCCGGACCGTCGCGCCACGCATCACTCTCGGGATCGTAGACATCGACTTGGGCGAAGCCCTCGCCGTCAGCACGTCCGCCGATCGCCCAGATCTCGCCGTCGGCGACGACGACCGACAGATGATCGCGCATCCGGGGAATCTCGGCACGCGAGCTCCAGGCCTCGCCGGCGCTGTACCGGAAGAGCGCGCTGCCGGGGCCGTGCCCGCCGACGGCGTACAGCGCGCCGCCGTGCTCGACCAGCCGGTGCCCGTAGCGTCCTTCCGGCATCGGCTCGAGCTCTTCCCATTCCTCCGCATCCGCCTCCAAGCGCCAGAGGTCCGATTCTGGGTCCCACGATCCCGCCGTCGACCGGGCGCCGCCGGAGACATGGAGGTCCCCCGCCATCGACGCGGCAGCCGTGTGATGCCGCGGTTCCGGGAGCGGCGGCCCCTCCTCCCAGCGGTCAGCCTCGGGATCGTAGAAGTAGACTCGATCCTGGGTGCTTCCCAGTCCCCTGATGCCGCCGACCACCACGATTCGCTGCTCGGCCTCTCCGTCTACCACGCGGGGCGTCGCAGCCATCGCGACTTCGCCGACACTTCGGGGCATCGATGCACCCATACGCCAATTCGGTAGCTCTGCGTCGTCGCGAAGGGGCGTGCCGGCACACCCGGCGACCAGGACGGCTCCCAACGCCACAAACGGCAACAACAATCTGCGCCTCACCTTCTTCGGGCCCACCATAGGAGACTCCTCGCCGCGGCAAACCGCCCGCGGCCCAACCTCACCGAGACTCGCTCGGCTCATAGTACTTCTCGGGGATCGCGTGAGTTGCGCCGCCCCTGTCAGCTCCACCGCTCTCCCGCTCTTCATGTCGCATCGTCGCGCCTTCCATCGTCTCGTCGGCCGCGTATCCGGGAATCGGCGCAGGTGAGGCGGGAACCTCACCGTCCGAGGCCGCTTCGGCTTCGGCGGGCGCTTCCGAGTCGTGAAACGGTTCGATCATGAGACGAGGGCCGGTGGTATCGAGCTCCGGGACCGTGGTGCCGCCGGGATTTCCGCCGGCTGCGGCGCCGCTGTCCGCACTGGCGTCCGTGATGATAAAGGTCAGGCCCACGTTCGTGGCCAGAAGCACCGGAAATATGACTGCGAGGGTGACACGGTAATGGTTGCGAAACCACGTTTTCAGGTTTTCCACCCATTGGGTGAATGGCGCCACCAAGGCGGTGGCCAATACGACTTCGAGCGTCAGAAGGATGACCGCCACGGCCATCCGAAGCAGAAACTGGGACATAGCCTATCTCCTCTCCCTGTTCACCCTTTGCATGACTCTGCCCGGATCGCTCCGTCCGGCTGACTCGGCGCGCTCGACTCCGTCCGCCTCACTTGGCGTGGCTCACTGGGCGCGATGCGCCTCACGGTGTACGGCGCGAACCGCTTCGCCGACTTGGCGCGGCAGATCGGAGAGTGCCGCGAAACCCACGGTGTCTCCGTCGGCGGAGCGGTGATAGTACAGCCCGATAATCTCTCCAAAGCGATTCCACGCCGGCGTGCCGCTGACCGCTTGGTCGATCGACTCAGGTGTGTCGCCGATGAAGTTCTCCTCGTAGACCAGATCGGAGCCGAGCTGCAGCGGGATGCCCGTCTCGGTTATCTCGATCGAGCTGACCTCTCCGCCGGGCTCTTGGCCGAGCGGCAGGAAGCCCGTCTCGCCTCGCCGCGGAAGCGAGAACCGAAGCGGAGAGCTCGCGCCCACCGCCCGGCCGTCAAAGTCAAACCGCGCGAGCATCACGTTCTGCCCTGATCCCGAGCGACACGAGACGATAGGGTATCGTGTTTCGCTTCCCGGAAACCGGAGATAGCTCTCCTCCGCTGAGCACGGCCGATTCTCAAACGGGTGGCGCACCGTCAGCACCCAGCCGGTCTCGTTCAGCGCGATGCCTCGGACATGCGGCGGATCCCCATCACCGTCGTGAGCGCCGTTGGCTGCACCCACATAGATGGTGACGATTCGCCCTTCGAGTCGGCGCCGCGCAGCCGCCGGATCCGGGAGATCGTTCCCGGCGCCGATTGTATTCCCATCCGAGCCCGAGCTCGCAATATCGAACCCGATTGCGAAGAGCTGGTTCAGAGCCTCAGCCTGGCTGGCGATCTTGCCGGTATGTGTCGAAGGCAGCGGCGGGATCGGCTCCATGGTATCGTGCTGAACGGAGAGCACATTCCAGTGAATCAGATTGCTCTCGTATGTACGCAGCTCCTCCCGCTCGGCAGGCGGATCCGTCTCGAGGACTGGTTGGAATGCGGCGCACGAGGTCAAGAGCGTCAACACGAGCACGCTGGTCCCGCCGCCACACCGATGCAACAGCGCGCGGCCAAAGGCCGCGTCGGATCGTCTCATCCTCCCGAGAATATAACGATATCACCGCGAGTTTTCAGCCCGGGCGAACGGGAAAAGCCGGCCGATGGAGCCTCGCTCGCCGCCCGGCTCAGCCGACACCGTACCGGTTGGCTTGCGGCGCCCGCGGTCCCGCGGAACTAGCGACGTTCCGGGCCGCCGGCGCCCACGGTCTCGCGGAACCAGGAGCCTCTCCGGCCGGCGGCGGTTGTCTCGCTTGCCTATCGCCCCACGTGCTTCTGCACCAGGTGCTTGTTGTCGCGAACCCAGTTGTAGTAGTCGGCGCGGGCGAGCTTGGAGGCGGCTTCCTGATCCAGCACGACGGTGGCATGGGTGTGGATCTGGAGCGCCGAGGCGGTGATGTGGCTCGTCACCGGGCCTTCGATGAAAGCTGCCACCATATCCGCCTTTTTCAAGCCGCTCGCGATGAGGAGGATCTTGCGCGCCTCGAGGATGGTCCCGACGCCCATCGTCAGGGCTAATCGAGGCACGTCGTCGGGGCTGTCGAAGAAGCGCGCGTTGTCCTCGATCGTCTGCTTGCACAATGCTTTGACGCGGGTGCGGCCGGCCAACGAGGATCCGGGCTCGTTGAAGGCGATATGGCCGTCGCCTCCCAGGCCCAACACCTGGAGATCGATCCCTCCGGCTTCCGAGATTTTCTTCTCGTACCAGTGGCAGAACTCCTCGGGATCGTCGGTGTTGCCCTGCGGCACGTACACGTTACTCGGGTTTATGTTGACGTGGTCGAACAGCATGCGCTGCATCGCGTAGTTGTAGCTGTTTTCGTGCACCGGGCTGAGACCCAGATACTCGTCCAGATTGAACGTGGTCGCCTTCGAGAAATCCAGTCCCTCGCTTCTGTGCAGACGCACGAGCTCCTCATAGGTGCCCCGCGGCGTGTCGCCGGTGGCCAGCCCCAGTACCAGATCGTGTTTCCGGCGGATTTCGGACGCGATGATGCCGGCCGCCACCTGGCTCATCTCCTCATAGCTGTCGGTGATGATGACTTCCATGCATAGATCCCCGCTTTGCCCGGTCGTGAGCCGGGCACGTGTACCGGCGGATTGGCCGGCGTTCCGCCGCACTGGGCGGACGGTGCGTAGTCTATTGCCTGGGGCCGCGCGACGCAACCTCACAACCTGGAAGCTTCCGCCTAAGTTGCCGGAGATGCCGCACGTCCGGATCGCTTTCGCCGAACACGAGGAAGATCAGGATCGACTCGAGGAACGAGAGGCACAGCAGGACGATCGTCACCTTCAACAGGAGCTGTGGCTCGACAAAGAAGGATACGACGAAGCAGAGATAGATCAAGCAGCCGGTGGCCCGGAACAGGTTCGTGTGGATGAAGTTCACTCGCCTGAACTTGACGAGCGCGATCGCCAGATACGCGACGCCCAGGGTCATCACCGCGGCAAGGAGGGTGTGGTTCCGCGCAAGGAGGCCGGAGGTGCGGAGAAAGAGGAAGACCGCGGTGGACAGATAGAACACGGCCGGCGCGCCCGCCGCGTCTCCCCGTTCCGGCCGGGCTGCCCCCGGCTCGTTCCCGAGCTTAGTGTACCGGGCGAGATGGAGTATGGTGGAAGGAGCGGAGGTGACATGAGCAAAGAGGAGCGGTGGCGTCAGCGTTTCCGGAACCTGTTGAAGGCGTATACGTTGTTCCAAGAGGCGGCTACCGCGGGCCGGCTTTCGGTGCTCGAAAGCGAAGGGCGCATTCACCGGTTCGAGTACACATTCGAGCTCGCCTGGAAGACGTTGAAAGACTATCTGGAGGCGCAGGGCGTCTCTGCTACTTTCCCGCGTGAGGTCATCAAAGCGGCGTTCCAGGAGTCTCTCGCCGCCGTGCGCCAACGCTTCTACCCTCAGATGCGCGAGCTCGTGGAGGAGCTCCGCCGGCAACTATGAGTAGTTCCGCCGCGTATAACAAGCGATTCGGTATCTCCGAACGCTCGTATAACCTCATCATCGATGCCCTTGCCCGCCGGCCGGAGATCGAGCGGGCGGTCATCTTCGGATCGCGAGCGATGGGAACCGCCAAGCGCGGCTCGGATATCGACCTTGCCATCTTTGGAAGCTCCGTCACCCAAAAGACAGCGAGCGAACTGTCGCGCGAGCTCAATGAACGGCTTCCCATCCCGTACGCTGTCGACGTGCTCGCCTACCATCTCATCGAGGACGACGCCGTCCGCAGCTACATCGAGATCGAAGGGGTCGTCTTCTATGCCCCGCACGGCTAAGCTCCCCGCCATGGGTGGAGCGTTGCCCGCCTGCTCCCGGCTAATCTCCGCCCCGGCGCTTCCCCGGGCTCCGCCCTTTCCGGACGGCACCGGCAATAGTGCAGATGAACACACAGCGGTTTTGGAATGAGAGATTCGCGGCGGAGCGGGTTCGGTTCACCAGCCTGCATATGGAGGTCACACAGCGATGAGTGTAGGCGGCTCAGCTCAAGGCTCACAGGGAAGATCGCCGCCGTAGATATCTCCGGGTTTCGTAGCCTTAAGGCGGTGCGGAACGTTGAGTTTCCCGATCTTGCCGTTATGATCGGGCCGAACGGCGGGGGAAAATCCAACCTCATTCGCTTCTTTGAGATGTTGAGCTGGATGGTGAAAGGAAACGGGCTTCAGGAGTACGTAATGAGGCATGGGGGCGGAGACGACCAGTTGTACCTTGGTGTGAGCACGACCGGGCGAATCGACGCAAGAGTGAGAATTGAGACCGAATCCGGCTACAATGATTATCGGCTCGGCCTGTCCCATGCCGCGGAGGATAGCCTTGTCGTCGTGGGCGAAGCGTTCCGTTATTCGGCACATGATCGGCAAACGGAGAGCGAATGGACCCTTTTGGACAGCCCCTCGAAGGAGTCGAAGCTCGTCAACACACGCTGGGAAGGTCGGCAGGCCAAGACCGCGAAGACCCTCATCAAGCTTCTTTGCAACTGTGCCACGTACCAGTTTCACGATACGTCCAATAAGTCGTCGTTCAACGTAAAGTGGGACGTCACGGAAAACGGCTATCTACGCTCCGACGGGGGAACCTCGCCCCGATTCCATTGCGGTTACGTGAAGAGTTTCCGCAACGTTATGCACTTATACGCCGTCGGATTCGGCGCGTTCTTCCCGCGTTCGGTGCGTTTGAGTGGCAGGAGCAGTTCGGCAAGGTGCTACTGCGATGGGTGGGCAGCATGAGTGAGAAGACGTTTGGTCCGCACCTTACCTCCGATGGATCGTTACGGACCTTCGCCCTGATCACCCTACTTAACCTGCCGGAGGAGATGCTGCCCGACGTGCTGTTTCTGGATGAACCTGAGCTCGGGTTGCACCCTCACGCCATCTCGTTGGTAGCGGACATGATGGGCCGTGTGGCGGAGCGCCGGGAGGTGATCGTGGCTACCCAGTCGCCGGCACTGGTAGATCAGTTTACTCTGGAAAACGTAATCGTCACGGATTTGGTGGACAACGCAACGCAGTTTCGGGCGTTGCCCCCGGCGCAGTATCGACAGTGGGTGGAGGATGAGTACCAGATATCGGATATCTGGCTCAAAGAGAGCGTAGGGGGCAAGCGGTGATTCGTCTTTACCTCGCTCGTTGATTGGTACGGCTTCAAAGAAGGGAGCGTTGCCGGTAAGCAGGAACTGGAGCAACGGGTTTTCCAGGCAGTCTGCGAGCAGATTCGATGACCGGATCGGCGACGCATTATCCCTTATGTACAGATGCACGAGTTCGAAGCGCTTCCGTTTTCGGACGTATCCGCCTTCTCATGGGTCGTAGACGGCTGGAACGAACGCGTAGAACAGGCCCTTTCCGTAACAATGAGCCGGTTCCCAAACCCGGAGGACATCAACGAGGGGCGCAGTACGTGCCCAAGCAAGCGCATCTTGGACGCATTCGATGACCGCTTTTGCCGTAAGCGCGAGCATGGCCCCATAGTCGCCGAAGCAATCGGTCTGCCGACTATTCGGCGCCGATGTCCCGGTTTCCATGAGTGGGTCGAGGGCCTGGAAGCGCTTGCGGCGGTCTTGCCAACGTCCGAGTGACGCCGGGCCGCAAAAGGGACAGCTTTCTCGCCAAGCTCCGCCCTGGTGCCTGCCGGACGCTCGCCCGGCGTGAGGGCCGGAGGGGCCGCGGGCCCCCACCCCCCAAGGGGCCCCCGCCCGGCGCTCACGCCCCACCCCCCAACGGGGCCCCCGCCCGGCGCGCACCCGCAACCCGCGGGCCCACCCGC
>PWGF01000240.1 GCA_003554375.1 Spirochaetaceae bacterium | reverse complement strand
GTCAGCGGCTCGTCCGACCCGTACCACAGAATCTGCCGCACGTGCTCCGGCAGCTCACCGAAGGGCGTGTCCAGATCGAATCCGAAATGCTCGGCAAGACTTTCGAGCTTGCTGCGATGCCACTGCGAAGTGGGGCTATAGGGAACGATCCCGCCTTCGTTGAAGCTCAACGAAGAGTCCGGCACGACAAGCTCCTTGTCGAACTCCAGAGTAATGCCCAACCCCGAACACGCGGGACACGCGCCGTATGGATTGTTGAACGAGAAGAGCCGAGGCTCGAGCTCCGGAAGCGACATTTCCGGATCCGCGAAGCGGTAGGTGCGGCTGAACACCCGGATCGACGACGCCGCATCGTGCGCCCGGTCAACGTCGAGCACCCACGCTTCCCCTCCCGAAAGCTCAAGCGCAGTTTCCACCGAGTCCGCGATCCTCGCCCGCGATGCCTTTCCCACCTTCAAGCGATCCACGACAAGCTCGACCGAGTGCTTCTCGTCATCGGCAAGCTCGGGAGCCTCATCCACAGCGAGCATTTCCCCGTCAACCCGGATCCGGCTGAAGCCGCCCCGGCGCGCGTTGCGGAAAACCTCTCGGTGACCTCCCTCGTGCTCCCGTACCACCGGGGCCAACAGCGCAACGCGGCTCCCTTCCGGGTAGCCCATGATTGCATCCACCATCTGGTCCACCGTCTGCTTCTCGAGCCTGTGACCGGTGGTCGGATCGTGCGGCACCCCTACGCGCGCGTAGAGCAGCCGAAGGTAGTCGTGGATCTCGGTGACGGTGCCAACGGTCGAGCGGGGATTCCGGTTGGGCGGGCTCTGCTCGATTGCGATCGCCGGACTCAGGCCCTCGATGTAGTCCACAGCCGGCTTCTGCATGCGCCCCAAAAACTGACGCGCATACGCCGAGAGAGACTCCACGTATCGCCGTCGCCCTTCCGCGTACACTGTGTCGAAGGCCAAGCTCGACTTGCCTGAGCCGCTCAACCCGGATACGACGGTCAGCTTGTTCCGCGGAAACTCGACATCGATATTCTTGAGGTTGTGTTCGCGCGCGCCGCGAATAACGAGTGCCGGCATGAGCTGTCGTCGCTTACCGTACCCGATGCTGCAGCGGCATGCAAGCCGCCTCTACCGGGGTGGTGTCGGTTGCTCCGGCGAAGCAAGCTGCGAGGCAGCCAACGCCTCGAGCTCCGCGGGCGGCCGGTCGTACCACGTAATGAATCGCCACATCTCCCGGCCCCGCCGCTCGCGCCCGCTGAAGTATAGCGCATCTCCCAGACGGTAGATGTCGTAGTAGAAGCCGGACTCCTCGATGAACTCCGCGATATCGGGACGTTCCTCTTCTACGCGATCGAGAAACTCCGACAGCACTCGGAACTCGTATCGCCGGTTGTCGCGGCGATACTCCTCGATCGCCTCCGTGAGGATCTGCGCCAAGGACTGCAGAAGGTGCGGCAGCGCATCGTCGAAGCGGCCGGACCGCACCAGGTAGTCCGCGTACTCGCTATGTGCCGGCTGGGAAAAGGTCATCGGGATTCGGTACAGGATGAGCACCCGGCTGATGGTCCGGTCGAACAGAAGCTCGAGCTGGTTCCTCCGCTCCTCTGCGTACTCCTCCGAAGCGAAATACGCATCCCGCGCGAAGAACGCCTCCATCGTCTGCTCATAGTCGTAGTACGCTCCCCGCTTCCAGTGGACCTGGGCAATGCGATAGTACACCTGGTGCTCCAGATCGGGAGCCCGGAAGTCGCCGTCGCTGATGGCCCGCCGATAGTAACGGAGCGCCTCAGAGAGGTCGGCATTGTCCTCATAGACGCGCCCGATCCGGTAGTACGCTTCTCCGAGTGTCTCGTCCCGCCTCACCGCGGCACGATACGATTCCAAGGCAGCCGAGTAGTCCCGGGCGCGATGATACCGCCGTCCCTGCTCGTACGCCACCCACGCGGGATCATCCCCTGCCGAATGGTCCTGATCCGCCGCGAGCGAAGGCACCAATAGCCACAGCGAGCACGCTACGGCCGCCACAACTACCGCAATGCGGCGAGAGCACGCTCCTCTTGCGGAAGATCCTCTTTGCGAACAGCCGTGATTCACGCCTATAGTATCGGATCGAATCTCTGCAGAGGCAAGGGAGAAGGAGAAGACGTTGGACCTGCCGTCGTTTGGGCGTGCCATCCCCCAGCGTGGCACTGCGCGGCGCCGGCGGCTCTTGAAGCACCACCGGCACCGCGACGGCCCAATATAGCTGAGCGTTCGTGGTTGAATGCCTATAGCTGGATGAGAGCGAAGACCATCACAAACAGTGCAACGGTCTCGACGATACCCAGCGCGATGATGTAGTTCACAAACCCTTGTCTTGTCTCGCCGTACGCGTCACACGCACCCGCTGCGGCTTTCCCTTGAAAAAGCGCTGACGCGCCGATCGCAAGGCCGGCGATTCCGATTCCAAGGAGCAGCCATGACGCTTCGGGACCCGCGGTTTGGGCCCGCTCCAAAATCGGCTCCATCAACAAGAAGCCATAGATAGTCTGGGTCAACGGCATGCCTACGAAGACCATGAGCAGGAACGGGGCTGCCTGCCCTTGCTGATAGGCCCGTTTCCACGCACCAATCGCGGCCATCCCCGCCGTCCCCGTGCCGGCTGCCGATCCCATTCCCGCGAAGGCGATTACCAGTCCCACGCCAATCTGTCCGAAGTCCATATGCACAAGCTCCTTTCAGTCTCGTATTGTCTTATGCCGCATCCGGCTGATCTTGCCGAAACGGACGATATTCTATGCCCGACCATTCCATTCCCAGATGGTTGGAAAACTCAAGCACATTCAGCCTTACCCCATGGACGAGGACCGACAGCCCACCCATGGCCAGGTTCAACGTGTGCCCTATCAGCAGAATTATGAGCAACGCAACGAATCCGCCGGCACCCTCAGCTGCCTGCATGGCAAGATCGTTGGTAGCCTCCGCAATGCGGATACTCGCAAGACCAACCGCAAACAGACGGATATAGCTCACCGTGTCAGAGAATGCGCTGATGCCGTTGAGACCCGTCGGGATCAAGTTCCCTGGCGAGAAGCCCTGCAAGGCATCCTTGAGGAAATGACCGGTGCGATGCTGATTTGAGAAAAGCAGTATTGCTGCGAATCCCCCTGCGATCGCCGGTGGAGTAGCCCCAAGGATCGGAAACTGCTCCGCCCCGAATACCAGAAAGAGTACGAGGTTGTATACACAGAGCACGATTACCAGCCACCCAACCTGTTCAACTGCACGCAGCGGATAGGGTGATCTGAGAAGCCGAACTATGTTCCACAGGCGCGCAAGCGAAAGCTGAAGCACCGCAAGAGTAAGGCTCACAAGCATTACCGCTTCATCGCTGCCTGGCTGGTACTGATCCAGAGCCGGCACGATCAAGCTCCGGAAACCGGGGAGCTCCGCGATCGGCTCATATCCAAACCACACCCCGGTCATCGCTCCCCAAGCAGTCGTAACGACTCCCAGAACCACTAACAGAGCGTGCCCGATACGTATCGGCTTGCCGTCGCTCCTTGCTTTGGCGATCGCAACCGCAGTTCCCACCAGAACCAGCAGGCCATACCCACCATCGCTCAGAATCATCGCGAAGAATACGGCAAAGAAGAGCAGGAACGGGGTGGATATGTCGCGCTCACTGTACCCGGGGACAGTCTTGATCATGTCGAACACTGGGGAAATGAGCCGTGCAAACCGGCCGCGCCGTACCAGAGTGGGGACCTCCGGGTCGCTCGGATCCGGATCGGTAAGCATGATTCCCCAGCCTTTGTCCGCCGCGTACTTCTGAACCTTCTCCGTGGCGTCCGCCGGCATATATCCGGTAAGGTAGGCAATCCGCCCTTCAGCCGCCATTCCCGCCCGGACTTCCTCGAACTCGATCCGAGCCTGAGCCGGCTCCAACGCCTTGGCAAGAACCTTCCGGTGTCCGGCACACGCGCGAAGCTCGTTCTCCACACGGGCAAGCTCGGTCCGAACCTCCGCCTGTTCCGCGTCAACGTCATCCAGGGTTCGTGGCGGTTCGGGAAGCGGCTCAAAACCTTCCGGGGCTTCCTCTCCTTTTCCGAGAAGCACGAGCAGCCGAATACGCCCACTTTCCTCACCCACATGGTACGCCCGGTAGCCTCCGGGAAAGCGCTTGGCCTCCCGCGAATCCAGCTCGTACAACCTGAGCTCGATCCCATAGTCACGGAGCTTCCGGAGCACCTCCGGCGATACGTTCTCCCACGGAGCCAATCGCTCGCGCTCGTCCGCCAACCGGGTGAGGCGTTCCCGCAGTCCCCGCTGCTCATCCGCCAGCTCTAGGACTCGTTGAGCAAACTCCTGCGGCTCCGGAGCGCTTTCCGTCGGAGCATCACGGGTTTCAAACGCTTCCAGCACACCTTGTGCCCGCTCGAGTTCGACACGCTTTCGGTAGAGATTCTCCAACGAGTCGGAGTGCTGCGACTTGGTGCCCACGTGAACGATGCCCAACTGTCCAAGCTCAGCTACGGTTGACTCGCGCCGGTCTTCCAGAGTAAGCACGTGCACTTTCTTCATCGGTACGATCATGAGCCCTACCGTCCTCTCTCGATTTTCCTCTTCGAGATTTTGCCCCGTACGACCGCCGCCGTCTGTTGATCCCCGAGGTAAATCTGGATCTTGCGAATGTTCTCCTTGGTCTCGGGGATCATCACCTTCTCAAACAAGTTGACCCGTTGCGTGGTAATACGCAGCTCCTCGGAGATCAACTCCAGCTGACGGTCCAGAACTTGCAGCTCGGCGTCATACCGGAGCAGCTCCTTGAGCCGCTCGATTCCCGCATCTACCCAGAGCGGATATGAAAACCGGTCATAGTCGTAGACGGAGAACTGCAGCTCATGGAAGACAGGAATGTCGATGCCGGCGATATTGCCGGTATCAGTCACGAACTTCTCCACAGAGATCAAACGGGCCAGGCCGAGTCCTTCACCGAAGACTTCTATCCAGCGCTCGAGGTCGTTTGCAACTCTCCCCCGTTCTACTCGCACCTCTTTCCGCTTAGCCTCGATCTGCCGAAGCACGAGCTGCAACTGCTGTTTCTTCAGCTGCAGCGTCGGCAGATAACGTTGGAACCGTGCCAGCGCATCCTTCTGTTTCTTGAGCTCGTTCTTCGTGAGTTTAACTTTCGCCATAATCTATGCCGTCTTCCGCCGGTCCCATCGCAATCTCTCAGGCACTCTCCCGCTGTTTCGGCCAGAACTCAGACAGGAGATCACTTCGGAGCCCGGTCTCTTCAGGCTCGAAACACTCGGCGAGAATCTCCCAGCACCGGTCCAACGCCTGTTCCAACGGAATATTCACCGAAAGATCCATCATCCGTTCCTCGAAGATCTCGCCGTACTTGAGCAGCTTGTTGTCCCACTCGCTCATGCGAAACCCCATCGATTTCTTTTCCAAGCTCTCCTTGTAGTTGGCGTACAGCCGGATCATCCCGTCCATGATCGCTCGGTGGTCCGCGCGGGTGTCCTTATTCACCATCTGTTTCAAACGGCTGAGAGATCCGAAGGGCTCGATGCGCTGATTGCGCAAGTAGTACTGTCCCTCAGTGATGTAGCCGGTGTTGTCCGGAACCGGGTGCGTTACATCATCGCCCGGCATGGTCGTTGCCCCCAGAATCGTAATTGAGCCGGCAACGTCGAAATCCACCGCCTTCTCATACCGCTGTGCAAGCTGAGTGTAGAGATCGCCCGGATAGCCACGGTTCGACGGGACCCGTTCCATCGTGATTGCGATCTCCTTCAGGCTGTCGGCGAAGTTGGTCATATCGGTGAGAAGGCACAACACTCGCTTACCTTGCAGCGCGAAACGCTCCGCAACCGCCAGTGCCACGTCGGGCACCATCAAGCACTCGACGACCGGGTCACTTGCCGTATGCACGAAGAAGATCGTGCGGCTCATCGCGCCGCCTTCTTCTAGCGCTTCCCGAAAGTACAGATAGTCGTCGTATTTCAGCCCCATGCCGCCAAGGATGATCATATCGACTTCTGCCTGCAGCGCAAGCCGCGCCAGGACCTGGTTGTACGGCTCGCCGGAAACGGAGAAGATCGGCAGTTTCTGGCTTTCGACGAGACTGTTGAAGACGTCGATCATCGGGATCCCGGTACGTATCATGTTCCGCGGAATAATCCGCTTAGACGGATTCACCGAAGGAGTGCCGATTTCGATCAAGTTCTCATGGAGCTCCGGACCGTTGTCACGCGGGTTCCCACTCCCGTCGAAAACGCGCCCCAGAAGGTCTTCCGAGAAACTCACGCGCATCGGATTACCCAAGAACTGTACCTCATCACCCGTGGATACGCCGCGTCCCCCGGCATAGACCTGGAGCGCGACCTGATTCCCGCTTAGCCGAATAACCTCCGCCAGGCTCGTTCCATGCGCACTCTTCACCGTAGCAAGCTCACCATACTGAACTCCCTCGGCAGTGACACGAACTACGTTCCCAGCGATTTCATCGATCCTGCTGTACACTTTCTTCATAGCGCGCTCCGTCCCGTCTCTCTCGAAATATCTCTATAACCTACCTGCACTACTTACCCTGACGATCGTTCGGCGAACTCAGCCCTGGCTGCCAACCGTCTCTGCCGCTTGCTCCACAAACTGTCTGGCGTGGGAATCTATCCCCGTTTTCCGCTCCTTCAAGAGCTCCTTGATAGCATTCTCGTGCTCGTAGAACTTGTCCGTCTTCCATTGGGCCCCGTTGTAATCGAGGAAATACTGGCGCAGTTGGTTGAAGTACTGCCTGGCCTCGTCTTTGGATTCCAGATCGAGCTCAGCCGAGATGATCTCGAACAGTAAGTCGAAGACGTGGCGTTGACGCTCAACCATAACGGCGCCGTCTACCGGGTCGAAGCTGTTCTGCTGCAGATAGACGGCATCGACGAACTCCGACTTCTGATTCACGATGTAGTCCTGGAGGCTGGTGCCTTCCTCACCCACAACCTTCATCATCTGTCCAACTTCATCCCCGCGGAACAGGAGGTCGCGAGCATACTCGGTCTTCCCATGAGGGATAAGCCCCGCGTATTTGCTCCAGCTATCGAGGGGATGTATCGACGGATACCGCCGTGCGTCTGAACGCTCGCGCGAAAGGCCATGGAACGCGCCTACGACCTTCAGAGTGGATTGGGTAACCGGCTCTTCGAAGTTCCCCCCCGCCGGACTGACCGTTCCTCCGATGGTAACCGAGCCATGCGAGCCGTCCGCGAGCCGCACCGCGCCGGCGCGCTCGTAGAAGCCGGCAATAACGCTCTCGAGATACGCGGGGAACGCCTCTTCTCCCGGAATCTCCTCGAGGCGGCCCGACATCTCGCGCATAGCCTGTGCCCAGCGACTGGTAGAATCCGCGAGAAGCAGCACATCCAAACCCATCTGACGGTAGTATTCGGCAAGCGTCACCCCGGTGTACACGCTGGCCTCCCGCGCAGCAACCGGCATCGAGCTGGTGTTGCAGATGATGATAGTGCGTTCCATGAGGCTGCGCCCGGTTCGTGGATCCGTCAACTCCGGAAACTCTTGGATCGTCTCTACGACCTCGCCCGCGCGCTCACCACACGCAGTGATGATCACGACGTCAACCTCCGCGTGCCGGCTGGTGATCTGCTGGAGCACGGTCTTCCCGGCTCCGAACGGGCCCGGAATGCAGTACGTGCCCCCACGTGCAACGGGGAAAAAGGTATCGATCATTCGTACCTTGGTGACCATCGGCTCGCTAGGCTTAAGACGCTCCGCATACTGTTCGATAGCGCGCTTGACCGGCCACTGGAAACGCATTGTGAGCTGATGCTTACCGCCGCGTTCGTCGCGCACCTCGGCAACCGTGTCATCCACCCGGTACTCTCCGCGCTCGGCTATCCAATCCACCGAATACCGGCCATTCATGTTAAACGGAACCATGATTCGATGCTGAAAGATCCCTTCCGGGACGGTTCCGAGTGTATCCGCGGCCGTCACCACATCTCCGGGAGATGCTTTCGGTGTGAACTCCCACTGCCGCTCCGCATCGAGGGAGTCCAGATACACCCCTCGATCCAGAAAGAACCCAGTTTTCTCCGCAAGCTGTGGCAAAGGATTCTGAAGACCGTCGTATACTTGGCCCAGCAGCCCGGGACCCAGGTTCACCGCCAGAAGCTCACCTGTGAAGCTTACCTCGTCCCCGACACTGATCCCCCGAGTCATCTCGAAAACCTGCATCTCGGCGAGATCCCCTCGGATACGGATAACTTCGGATTTCAAGAACCGTTCCCCCTCCAGGGCCACATAACCCACTTCGTTGAGCCGAACCTGTCCCTGGACACGTACGGTTACCATGTTTCCGCTCACACCGACTACTTGCCCTGTTGTCTGCTTCATACTCGATTCTCCGCGTTTATGCCTTCGCGAGGCTGCTTCATGTCGCCTTTACGTCGCTCGCTCGCCTGTCCTCCGGCACTCTTGCTCATCCACTTCCGTTCACGGCTTCCGATTATCCTCCGGAGCCACCAACAACACCTTCCGCTGCCCGCTGCATTGTCTTCAGCACGCGCCCATAATCCACCTCAAAGGCGCGGCGTCCGATCTCGGGCTTCATGAAGCTTCGCCGCTCCAGGAGCTGTAGCTTCAGGAAGTAAGCCACCAGTCGCTCGAAGTCGAGGTAGTGGCCGGATTCCAGCTCATCCAGGAACCCGAACCGCGCACGGTCCAGAATCCTTTCGGCTTCCGCCGGGTTTTCTGCGCCCACCGCTTCACGAGCCGCCTGCTCGACGCGGGGTCCTCCTACGCCTCTTGCGGAGCCACGTCGATAGCGCCCAGCCTCTTCCGAGCCGTCCGTCCGCAGCTCAACCAGCGTGTTGCGAAGCGCATACTCGAACTGCAACCACCGGCGTGCCACGTAGCTCTTGGAGCGGCTCCGACCTTCGCCGGAGCTTGCCGATAAGGACTCTTCGAAGCCCGAAGATACGCCTCCTCCACCTCCGGACGCGCTCGTCGGAGTTTCTCCTCCGGTCCTCTCCGATCCGAAGCCGCCTCCTCCCGCTTCTTCGGCGTCATCCGACTCCCCCGGTGGTACGGCAAGCGCGCGCTCTGCCTCCGCCGGTCGAAGTCGAGCTGCCGTCAACGTCGGAACATCGTTTGCCGGCATCCGCTCCCGGCAGTACGTAAGGAATTCCTCCGAGCTGACAGGAGGATCCTCGCCGAGGGTCAAGGCGGGAAGTGTTGCGACGAGATACGTGTAGTATGTCACGGCTTACTCCTGTGCAGCCTCTCGGACCGTCTCCGCCAGGCGGGGCGAAAGAAACTGCGCCAGAGCCTCCGCAATCGCATCCGCTGTGAAATCGTAGTGGACGGTTCCTTCCTGTTCCGTGATCCGGAAACCGGAGTCCACTCTCTCCGACGGAGCAATATTCGCGCCCGATTTGAGTTCCTCAGCAAGACGCGATCGCAGGTTCTTCTCTAGTTTCTCGTACTGCTTCTGAGGAAGCAGCACGGTGATGTCCGAACCTTTCTCCGGACTCCAGTTGGACACGAGCCCAACGATCGCCTCTTCAAGCACCTTCCCTTCGAACCGGGACTTAGTCTCTTCTTCAACGAGATTCCTGAGAATACTGATCAAACGATTGCGGACAGCCAGAAGTAGATCTCGTCCAGCCTGTTGCACAGCGGCACGTGCTGCCTCCTCGCGTTTACGGGCCTCGGCCTCCGCCTTTCGGACGGTCTCCTCGGCGCGTTTCTCTGCGTCCTGGGTGATTTCCTGCGCCCGTTTCTCCGCCCCTTGTACGATCTCGTCCGCTTTGGCCTCTGCGGTTTCGATGCCTTCCGTTTTGATCGTATCGATCAGCTCTTTTAGTTGCGCGTCCATGCACACTCCTCCATACATACTGCGACTTGGCCGAGCCCGTTGGCGGCTACGCACGCGCTTGCCAATTCTTGAGCCGGTAGGAGCGGTATACTAACCTAGTGGTCACATCTCTTTCAAGGAGATAGGAGCACCCAGCAGCCGTCGATCCCGACTACGCCGGCGCGCTCGGGTTACCAGGTGACCGTCCACTCCACCGGCTCACGCGAAAGAAGGAAAGCCGCGGTAGGAGCCGAGAACACCGCCCGCTCGGCAGACACGCCCTCTCCTGTCACCGTAGACTCGCGCACCTGGTCGGGAAGCGAGACCTCGATTCGGACAACCTCGTCAACGAGCGCCCGCTCCAGAAGCTCCGCTACTTGCGTGTCGTCTTGTTGATCTCGAGCCCGAGCCCCTTCGCTCAGCCGAATCGTCAACGACCGTCGCTCCGGATCGAACCGGGGCGGGGCCTCTACCGGCGTGATCAAGCCCGCCAGCGCTTCCGGGTGATCAAAGGCGAGTTCCGCCTCCACGCTCGTCCGCTCGCTTCCACGCCGCATCCGATAACTAGCGAGCTGGAGCCGTTCGTCGGTGTCGGCACTCGACTGGAAATCGTCTCGGCGAAGTGGAAGCGGCATCCGAGCTTCGTCGGCAACAGCTTCGCCCACGAAGAGCGTCTCGTTAGCTACGTCGTAGTGGAGCGCCAGAACACCTGAGCCGTCCGGCTCCACAGTCAGCTCGCCGTCGACACTCAAACAGGCCGCAAGCGTGAGCACAAAACCTCCCACCATTCCCCGGCGGAGAATGCGCCGCACTCCACCCGCCCGAACCTCTCGTTCGCGCATTGCGCCTACTCCTCCTTAGCTAACCCTAGAAGGGTTGACTTCACCCTAAAGCCCCGCTCGGCAAGCCGCCCTTGTGAGCGCAACGCCTGAGCAATCAACACGGCCCCTCCAAGGCTGAGGGCTGCGTCCATGATACTCCGAGGCGCCCGCTCCTCCGTCCGGGTTCGCGCGCTGTAAGAACCCACGTCCCCGACAGCGCCAAACTAACCGGCCCCCGTCAAAACCGAAATACAACGACCGTCTTCCCGGTTCCGCCTTCTTCCGGCCGCGCGAAACGGACCTCAGAAATCTCCGTTCGCCCCGACAGATGCTCGCGTATCCCCTGCTGAAGCGCCCCAGTACCCTTGCCGTGGAGAATGCTCGTATACTCGGTTCCCCCGGCAAGGCAGTCCTGAATATGTTGCTCCACCCGGTCGATAGCCTCGTGCAGCC
>PWGF01000548.1 GCA_003554375.1 Spirochaetaceae bacterium | reverse complement strand
GATGATCGGGGGCGGCCAACAACAATCCGTGCCTCACGCGTTTGACTTTGCCCGCGAACCTCCGTAAAATCCGGCTTTACGGAGTGAATTATGGCAGTACACAATTTTTCGGCTGGACCGGCTGTCCTCCCCAAGCCCGTTTTGGAGCGGGCCCAGGAGGAGCTCGTAGACTATCGGGGGGTAGGTTACTCCATCGTGGAGGCGAGCCACCGGAGCAAGATATACGACGAAGTGCACCAGTCCGCGCTCTCGCGGATACGCTCGCTTCTGGAGATCGACGAGGAGTACGAGGTAATGCTCGTGGGCGGCGGCGCTACGCTTCAGTTTGCGATGGCGCCGCTCAATCTGTTGGGGGATGGCGAGAGCTGTGACTTCATCCTGAGCGGATCGTGGGCAAAGAAGGCACTATCCGACGCGGAGAAAGTGGGCAACGTCAAGCTGGCGTTCGACGGCTCCGAGAGCGCGTTCATGACGCTGCCGGACCCGGGCGGGGTGCGCGCGCATCCGGGCAGCGCATATCTCCATCTGACTTCGAACGAGACGATCGAAGGGATCCAGTGGCGGGACTTTCCCGATCTGGGCTCGGTCCCGATCGTGGCCGATATGTCGAGCGACATCTTCTCGCGGCCTCTCCCCATCTCCCGATTCGGGGTGATATATGCGGGAGCGCAGAAGAACGCGGGGCCGGCGGGCGTCACCGTCGTGATTGCACGGCGTGACCTTATCGAGAAGCAACCGCGCACGCTTCCGGCGTATCTCTCGTACCGCACCCACGCGGACAAGGCGAGCCTCTACAACACCCCACCTGTCTTTGCGGTCTATCTCATGAACTACGTTCTGGAGTGGATCGAGGAGCAGGGCGGTGTACAGGCGATGGAGCGGCGCAGCGAGGAGCGCAGCGGGAAGGTGTACGAAGCGATCAAGCGTTCCCGCGGCTTCTACCGGGCGCCTGCCCAAGAGGACGTTCGATCCCGGATGAACGTCGTATTCCGCCTGGCGGACGAGAACCTGGAGCCGACCTTCCTGGAGGAAGCGGAGAAGGAAGGCCTGGTGGGTCTGAAGGGCCACCGGAGCGTGGGCGGCATCCGCGCGAGCATCTACAACGCGTTGCCGGATGCGGCGGTTGATGCGCTTGTGGAGTTCATGACTCGCTTCGCGAGCCGCCACGGCTGAGCTTCTCCGCCAGGGCCGCGGCGGTGGCGGCACCGCGCGGCCCGCGGCGGCTCACGCCTGCACGGCTTGTGGCACCCGGGTGGCTCAGGCCTGCACGGCTCAGGCCCGGGGCGGCTTGTCAGGCCCGCGCGGCTCAGCCCCCGGCCGCCCAGGCCCGCAGCTTGGCGCGCCCGGGTGGCTCACACCCGCCCGGCTCGTCGGCACCACGCGCCTTGTCACGCCCGCGGCCGGGAGGCCGGGCCGTTCTCCGGCGCAAACGGCCGCGGCAGAAGCTCGGAGAAGCGCCAGCGCTCGCGTACCGCATGCGGTTCGCATAGCAACACCTCGCACTCGGGCACTGCGAACTCGGCAAGCACCTGCAGGCAGAGCGCGCACGGCGGGGTTGGGACGGATGCATCCGTTACCACCGCCAGAAGATGCACCGCCTGGGCGCCCTCGGCGGCAACCATGCGCAGAATAGCGGTGCGCTCGGCGCAGACGGTGGCTCCGAGGCTCACATTCTCCACGTTGCAGCCGGCGTAGATGGTGCCGCTCGCCGCAAGCACGGCAGCGCCTACGGCAAAGCCGGAGTACGGGGCGTACGCGTGCTCGCGTGCTTCCCGCGCCAGACGGAGCGCTTCCTGAACCTCTTTCTCCGGTTTCTCCGATCGAGTTGGACCGGTACGATCGCTTGGTTTATCGGCCATATTTCACGCTACTCCGGCGGCCGCTCTTGTGCAAGCCGCCTGCTTGCTGCACTATTTCGGAGTGGTGAATTTCGGCCGACTCATTACGCCCGAACGCATTCGGTTTCTCCAAGGAGAGACCAAAGAAGAAGCGCTCGATGAGCTCATTGGGATCGTCTCGTCCGAGCCCGGAGCTCCAAATGCACAGTTGATCCGTGAGCTTGTCCGGAGCCGGGAAGAACAGGTTTCGACGGCGCTTGGCGGGGGCGTCGCGCTTCCGCATGCTCGGGTTCCGGACCTCGAGGAGACGCTCGCGGCAGTGGGCATCAGCCGGGGCGGGATACGATATGACGAGAATCGGGTTCACGTGGTCGTGCTCGTCCTGTGGGCCGGCACCCCGAACCTCGCTATCCTGAGTGACCTTGGTCGTTTGCTGCGCCGACCGGATCTCTTCGAGGAGATTGTCGCCGCACCGGACGAGCGAGCCCTCCATCGGCTGTTCACCGATCCGCCCGCTCGAATCGAGCGTGAGCCCGAGACCATCAGGCGCGCCCATACTACCGTGCGCCGGGCGTTCGAGCTGGCGCGGGACCTGGAGGCAGATGCATTGCTCGTCTTCCCGGACGCCATGCGCAGCCTGGCCTTTGCTCAACCGGACCTGTTCGAAGGCCGGGAAAAGCATCCTTCGAGCATACTACTTGTCACCTCGGAGCCCCGGCACTACCAAGACGATGAAGAAACGTTTGATCGAGTGGTGGACATCCCCGTTCGGGGCGCCACCGACGGCGGGCTCGCCGCTACCGCGCTGCTGTTCGTTATGAGCCGGGGCCACATCCCGCGCTCAGGCCAGGTAGTGAGCGTTTTCGGCCGGCCGGACAGCGGCGTGCTCGACACAATCCGGTTCACCGACCTGGACCGGGAGTTCGCAGACTATTTCCACCGGGACGCAGGCTCGATCCACTCGGACACTGAGGAGGCGGTCTTTGCCCGGGTGGTGCAAATCGCGCTGGACCTGGCCCGCGAAGGGAGGGAAGGGAAGCCGGCGGGGACGCTCTTCGTGGTCGGCGACTATGAGACCGTCTCCTCCTACTGCCAACAGCTTCTCATCAACCCGTTTCGCGGGTACAGCGCGGACCAACGAAATATCCTCGATCCAGGGCTGGAAGAGACCGTGAAGGAGTTCTCTCGCATCGACGGCGCCTTCGTCATAACCGGAACGGGGACCATCGTGAGCGGTGGAACATACCTACGAACCGGCGACTCCGTTTCCAAACTCCCCGGAGGCCTGGGCGCTCGCCATACGGCGGCGGCAGGAATCACGGCGGTGACGCGGAGCATCGCCGTTGCCATCAGCGAATCCACCAAACGCGTCAGTATCTTCCATCGAGGAACAAGACTCATGGTCCTGTAGGGGAGGCGTCTTTCGGAGCCTCCCCCCACAGCCCTCGGGATTCCCCCACCCCCGGGAGTTCCGGGAGCCCCCGAGAGGTACCGGGCGGGCCGGAGGACCTCCCGGCCGCAGCCGGGGTGTCTCGCGGCTGCCGCCTGCAACACGTCGCTGCACCACTCGCCTATCGACACCGGCGCCGGCCACGCGGCGCAGCGTCCGTTTGCGAACTACCGCGAGACCCGAGCGCGCCGTTGCTCGCGGGCTCGCTCCCGAGAGGTGTGGGCCAGCCTCATGGCTGTCCCGGGATTGCGCTCGAGGAACTCGAGCGCATGCTCCCGTGAGATGTAGAACACCGAAATCGAGCTCGGGTGGCGGACGGTTACGTCCGAGACCGAATCGCGCTGGATCACGTGCAGATCGCCGGCGAGGTCGCCGCGCTCGAGAACTCCGATCTGCTCGCCGTCCTGCTCGACAATCGCCTCTCCCTTGCGGACTACATAGACGCCGTCCGGTCGTTTTCCCTGCTCGACTAACGTGCCGGCTCCCTCGAGCTCGCGCGCGTTCAGCACGGACTCCAGCCACATCCGTTGATAGTCGGTGAGCGGCTCGAACAGGGGGCTCCCCACCAGAATGTTCCAGGTCTCCTCACTCCGATTCTTTATCAGCCGCATCAGTACCTGCTCGAACTCCGTTCCGCTTATGAAATTGAGAAACTGCGCCTTTCTGATCACGATGGCTTCCACATCGGTCTCCGCCACGATGTCCGCGGTGCGCACGCTGTTCGTAAGCAGTGCAGTCTCACCGAAATACTCGTAAGCCCCGAGGCGCTTGCCCCGAGCCAAATTCTCCGCCTGAACGGTGGCATTGCCGTTCACTATAATGAAAAACTCATCGCCGATCGTGCCTTCTTCGATTATCTTCGTCCCGCGAGAATAGGCTCGCCATTCGATGATGCTCACGAACTGCTGTATCTTGGTGATCGAGATCGAGCGGGCAAAATCGAGGCGCTTTAGTACATCCAGCACCCGATACGCTCCTTCATACGGGGGTACTTCCGTCTCGAAATAGAGCGTATTCTCGATGCCGAAGGTGGCCAGAGTAAGGAGAGTCTCCTCAGGCGGCGGGAAATCCTTCTTAGCTATGTGGAACACGACGATCTTGCGGCGGATCTCGTCTGAGAGGCTATCCAAGAAGGTGATCGGCGTGTGCAACGGCGGGATCCCCGCCTCGTGGTAGATCACGTCACTGTCCCACGCGAAATCCCGGAGCTGGTCAAACCGCCTGCGGTCGATGATACCCTCGTCCAGAAGCCGCTTGTGAATTTCGGGGTCCGCCTGATGATCGCTGGAATACACGAAGCTCTTATCCTGGAACTGGAGGCGGAACGCCATGGTCGGGATGGAATGGAGCGAGTAGTACACCTGAAACTCCCCACCGTGGAGGAAGAACGGTCGACCGATATACAACGGCTGGAACGTGAAGAGCGTTCGCAGGTAGTCCGGAGACTCCCCTGAGAAAGCGGAGTACTTCCTGAGGAAGCTATCCATGATGGTGTGTGTGGTGTAGATAGTCACCCGGCTCTCTTCGAGGATCTTCTGGAAAGACCCCGCGTCATGATCCGCATGGCAGTGCGTAAGGATTATACTGTCGATCAGCTTGGGATTCACGTTGGAGCGGGTCAGCCACTCAGTCGAGTTGACCGGCGGATCCACCATGATGCCGGCGCGGTTGAGCCAGATGATGAAACCGGAGGTGTTATCGTGCGGATCGAAGCCGTGGCTCGGCCCCAGGCACGTGACACCAAACCGGGGGGGCGAAAAGGGCTCGGGCAACCGCTCACCCAGGTGGTACTGTGGTGTGTACGCCACCGTCGACGGCACATGGACCTGCTCTTGGCCGTCCCAGACGACCGCGAACCACCCGTCGCCGGCCCGGCGGATCTCCACCCCCTCACCTGGAGATACCATCCCCTGCTCGTTGAAGTAACGAAGCTCAAACATGTCATCCAGCGTGGTGGAGCCGCGAAAGAACCGGAGCTCGCCGCGAATATCGGGAACGTAGGTGTCGTCCCCGACCTCGTATACATCCCGACTCAGATCCAGATTGTCCGGACCGAACACTGCTTCCTGCATGGCGCGTTGAAGCGCTGCGCCCTGCTCCGCTGTGCAGCAGACCATGACCTTTCGCTTCCGCAGGAAGAAGTTGTAATAAATGGGGAATTCCATGTCCCCCACGTTGATCCCCTTTTGCCAGTGAAACAGCTGGTCCGGCAACACAAAAACCTGAGGAACGGACTCTTCGGTGACAATCGTGTCCTTGATCGTTTCCGGCGGTGCTCCGAACTGGACGTTGCCCGCAGGCGTCCGTACCAGATATCCGCCCCGCGGCAACTCGCGTACCGTCCCCGACGACTCATGAGCGCTCGGCATACATCTCCTCCCGGCCGGCTCAGGATAGCAGCTCCTCCCCACTTCGGCGACCGTCTTCATGCCAGGCTCCGGGAGCCCGCGCTACGCGGCAAAGGGTGCTTCTCCCCTATGTAGCGCACTTAACCCGAATTATCAAGAAAAAGGCGCTTCAGCCAGAAACGGAGCTTGACGGGAGGCACCGGACGTAGTAGCCTTATAGTCGAGATAAGGGTTCCGGCACGGAACTGATCGTGTCCTGATGAGCACTACCTGACTGGAGGATGTGCGAATGAGGGACGTTGAACCGCCGCTCTACGGAAGCCGGGATTGACCCGGCAGCCGGCGGTCACAGATTATGAGCGTATTGTAACTACTCGTACAGTATGCATGTACTACACGGACCAGTAGTTCGTGTTCGCCGTAATCGGCATTGACGAAAGAGCCGGCCAGAAGCGCCGGCTTTTTTGTGTTCGGCAAACACGTGGCAGTGGAACCCTATCTATCCCATGCGGTACCTAGGCCACGAAGCGGCTCATCGCGGGCAAGCTGGAGCGGCTCCCACCGGATCTTTCCGCCCCGGAGAACAGCAAGGGCTACGTTCCCACCTTCCGCCACCAGCGCCGTCCGTCTTCCGTGTCCCCAGTGCTCGTAACCCATCGCAGTATCGATACAAACATATCTGCCGGCGAATCGAACCGCAGCCTTTCCCTCGGGATCGGGGGTATGCCCGCACACATACGCCGTCGCCCCGTTGATCGCAAGGAAGCGCTTGAGCGCGCCCCGATACTCCGGGCCGCCGGTGGCGGCCGCCCGGCACCAGAGAATGCTTGAGGTCGGCGAAAACAGCTCCGGCGGTCGCCGTTCAGCGTTGCCGTTATAGAACCGAGGTGCATGCCGCGCAATCGAAGAGCGTACCGAGCGATTGAGCTCTTCGTACGGAACGTTGTCCAACGTCGGCGGCAGATCCGCATGCGCGAATAGGAGCGACCCGCGCCGCACTATGGCCGGTCGCCCCAGAATCCAGTCGTAGAGCTCCCCGCCCGGAGCAAAAGCGCGGGCCCGACGTTTTCGGCCCTCCGCAAGATCGCCTGCGGCGTAGGAGGCCTCTTCTTCACGCCGCACATCGCCGTAGAATCCGAAGACGTTGAGAGCTTCATGGTTTCCCAGCAGGACTTCCAGCGTCGCCCCATGATCGCGGCTTTCCTCCATCCACGCCATCATGAGCGAATAGATGGTGCGACTGTCCGTTCCGCGATCACATAGATCGCCCAGCTGGACAACGTCGACATTGCGTCCGATCCACCGATTCCGGCGATCGGTCAGCCCCAGCCCGCGGAAAACCTCGAAGAAGGCGTCCGGATTGGCGTGTAGATCTCCGATCGCCACTATACGTCGAGTACTCAACGATTCACCATGGAGATGGGCTGTTGTGTCGCTTCCAGAACATCCCGCCAGAGAGTGCTCTCCGGGTGAACCTTGTTGCGCGCCCCAACCGCAGGCGCAATCGGGATGTGCACAAAGTAGTTGTTCACAAGGCTCACCAGCATCCGAGTCTTTCCGGCCATGGCCGCATGCGCGGCGTTGTTTCCGAGTCGCGAGCAGTACACGCTGTCGTCGGCTACCGCAACCGCGCTTCGAATCATGTAGCTCGGATCGATGTACTTGAGGCTAAACGGCATCCCCGCCTTGCTGAAATGCTCCTTGATCCGGTCCCGAAGATATGCCCCGATGTCGCCGAGCACCCGGTTGCCGCCGGCGTCGGTCCCCTGGGTAGCAACCAACTCCTGCCCCGCTCCCTCGCCGACGATGATGACGGCGTGGTTTCGCCGCTCCAAGCGATCCCGAAGGTGACGGAGCAGACCGTTTTCACCCTCCAGCTCGAAGGGAACCTCAGGAATCAGCACGAAGTTCGCCTCGTTGCTAGCCAAAGCGGCATAGGCGGCGATGAAGCCGCTCTCACGCCCCATGAGCTTCACGAGCCCAATTCCGTTGATGGCGGAGTGGGCCTCTGCGTGCGCGCTTGCCACCGCATCGCTTGCAACACTGACCGCAGTCTCGAAACCGAAACTCTTCTGGATCAGGCTTAAGTCGTTGTCGATCGTCTTAGGCACCCCGACCACCGCTACATCAAGGCCCCGGCGCTCGGCTTCCTCGGCAATAGCCTGAGCTCCTTTCTGCGTTCCGTCGCCGCCGATCGTGAAGAGCATATTCAGCTCGAGACGCTCAAGCGTATCGACGATATCGCCGGTCCGTTCACCACCGCCACGACTCGATCCAAGCATCGAACCGCCCATCTGGTGGATATCATCCACCACAGTCGGGTTGAGCGGGACAACCGGCAGGTTCTTGTCAGGCAGAAGCCCCCAGTACCCGAACTGTATACCCGAGATCCGGCGGACTCCGTACCGATACCAGAGGCACCGTACGAGTGCGCGAATGACGTCGTTGAGCCCGGGACATAAGCCACCGCACGTCACGATCGCGGCGTGCACCCGCTGGGGCTCAAAATAGAGATGCTCCCGCGGCCCCGCCAGCTCGAGCATACCCCGCGAGTCTCGGCGGCCACGCTCCTGGTCCCAGCGCGCGGTAATGTCGAAGAGTATCGCCTCCTGATCCGAAACGTAGTTGGCCGTAGTGTCCCCGTGCGTGGTGGAAAACGGAATGGGGGAAGGAACGCGCGCGGTCCCCAGGATAGGAACCGTGAACTTATCCACTTGGCTCATCGCCCTAATCTCCTTCAGCTCTGGGAGTGTAGCCTTTCACCGCTTGAACAGCAAGAAGGCACCGGCGCTGCCGCGGCCATAGGCGTACCGCATACCATCCGATAGTCCGTCAGTCCACGGGTCCGCCCCCGGATTGCCCGTACCGCGCCTTCCCTACCGCAGACCGAAAACGCCTCCCGCCACGAAGAGTCCCATCGCAATCGTCCCCACCACCGCGCTCAGGTAGAGGCGCCAGAACACCGCGTGGCCGATCGCGTGCAGCACCCACGTGAGCGTATACACCAGAAAGAGTGCCATCACCGGAAGCGGCCACGCGGTGACTGCCGGATGAGCAAGCGCGGACAGAACCGTCGCGCCGGCCCACCAACCGACGAAGTTCGACAGCGGTACTCCGTAGTAACGGCCTTTCTTGCCCCATCGCCAGAAGTCCCAGATCACCATCTGCGGATCGAGGAAAAGGTCCCAGGCCGTGAAGGCCGCGCCGGCCAACGGGGCAAAAAGCCAGATCGGGAGCATCCCGAGCCCGAGCCCCCTTCCCAGGAGTATCACGATCGCCCAGGCCGGCACGAGCATCATGAACCACGCTGCCGGAATAATCGCCGGTACCGCCGCCACCTGCGGCTTGAGCTTGTCCGTGTATCCGTAGGAGCCGAAGATCCGGCCACTCCGCGTTCCGGCGTACTCGAGTAGCCATCCTCCGGCCCCAACCACCACGAGAACGACGACTGCCCGCAGCGGCCCCCAGCTCCCGGCGGCAAGGACGACGAAAACGGCAGCGGTCTGAAGCAACGTTCCGGCCGTAATAGCCGACGCCATCGCCTGCTCGCCCTTTACCCACCGGACCACCGGCACCAGAATCATAACGAGCGCCCACAGGGCCCCCAGCACCATCGCTCCGTATCCCACCTCGTCCACTGCCCCGGTGAACAGGGGCGACAAGAAAGCTGCAGCTTCGCCCATCGGTTCATCTCCCGTCGTCCACGTTGATCACGTTCACATTCGTACTCGCCACTCGCTCGTTCCCATTCGCCGCTCAGTCGCTCGCAACTGCCAGGGCCGCGGGGCCGTTGAGTTTCCCGGCCGCCGCGACCTGCATCCGGCTCCGTTGACTCTCGTCCGGCAGCTCCGGCCGGCGGCGCTCCGTCCCCCCCAAACGGGCGCCCTACATTGCGCCCGGCGCCAGGACGCGCCCGGTAGCCCGCAGAAACAACGGGATCGGAACCGTCGCCATGAGCTTGAGATTCTGACCCGGCCCGTCCTCCTCGTCGAGAAACGAGAAGACGCGCTGTACGGGGTTGCCTTCGAAAAGCGCAGTGAACACTTCCTCCGCCCGATGACCATGCCGGAACAAGACCTGCAACAGAATCGAGTCGAAGAGACGGTACCGGCCGGGCGAAGCCGGGACGTCCCACGGCGCTCCGGTGCGCTCGAGCGAAGAAACGATCGCGTCGCTATCGCGTTGAATCCGCGTAAACGCATACCCCGTTGACGGCTTCACAAGTCCACCTTTGGTGCCGGTACGCATGATTCGGTTTCCGCCGGCCCGTCCGAACGGGCGGTCCGTCATCGGAATTACGCAGCTCTCCTCGTACCGGCGTTCGTACTCCGTCACTCCGAGCACCGACCCGATATAGTCTCGGACGCCATGCTCGTACTCGGCTATCTCGAGCAGCGAATGGCTGAAGAGCGTATACTCTACGAGAGCGCGCCGGTCGGTGTACGGCAACACGTACACGAAGCGCATCACACCCTCCTGAGGCGTCCGGAAATCGAACAGCGTGGCGCGCGCGGGATCGAAGGATCCCGCCGGCGCCTCTATCTCCACTCCCAGGAAGTGCTGCTTCAGATCGTGGTACCGCGGACTGTCCACGGCAAGGTCTTCCGCGCCGTATGCGCTGTCGAAGAGCCAGTTGCCGCGGACCCATTCGTTGTCCACCCGCAGCTCCGCACCGTTCTCCGAGTCTCTGATATCCCGGATCTCGCCCACACGAAAGCTTACGTTCGGCCGGGCGGCGAGATCACGATGGGCCTCTCGGTAGAGATCGATTGCATGAATGACCTGATAGCGATACGGGTTAAGCTCCAGCTTCATCGTTCGGCCGCCGCCGATGAACCAAAGATGCTCCCAACTCCGGCTCACGATATGATCGAACGGCAGCTCCCGGCGGGTCCAATGACACCAGGTACGGTCGTTGCGCGTCTTGTCGTCCCTGTCGACGATTAGGATCTGTGCGTCCCGAATCTCGGGGTTCCCGGATCGCACAAGGCGGTACGCCAGGCTCAGACCGGCGAGCCCGCCCCCGGCCAGGATGTAGTCGTAACGTTTCATCAGTTGACCGAATGCTATCCTCACCAAGGACAAAAGGCAATCGAGAATCCTTTGACATCGCGCCCGCGGCCGGGAACAATGGTGCAGATGCCCCGATACGGAGGCACATTCAAGATGCCGCAAGCGGGATTCGACGATCTGGAGCGTTGGGCAGTGCAGCCCTTCTGCAATACGTAGTGTTCGGCCACATGGGAGCAGATATCAATGCGAGTACTGGTAATAGGCGGTGCAGGTTACATCGGCAGTCACGTAACGCGTGCGCTGATCGATGCGGGACATGAGACCGGTGTCTACGACAACTTCACCACCGGCTTGGATGAGAACCTCTTCCCGGAGTCCACAGTGTACCGTTGTGACATTCTGGACCAAGGCGCTCTAGAAGAGACCATGAAGAACGGATACCAAGCAGTGGTACACCTGGCCGCCCTCAAGGCCGCAGGCGAGTCGATGGTGAAGCCGGAGGAATACGCCACCAACAACATCCCCGGCACCATCAACATCCTCAACGCCATGGCACGTAACAAAATCCACCGGATGGTATTTTCCAGCTCAGCCGCAGTATACGGAGAGCCGGAGTACTTACCGCTCGACGAG
>PWGF01000360.1 GCA_003554375.1 Spirochaetaceae bacterium | reverse complement strand
GATCTCCGTCCGAGTCCCGTCTACGGATTCACGCCGGGAGTGGAGATCCACGCGACCATCCTAACCAACCTACTGGAGGACGGCTTTGTCGGCGTGCCCCCGACGTGGGTACGCTTGCTCTACGCGGGCATTATCGCGTTTGCGGCGGGGCTTGCGGCAGCCCTGGTGAGTCGGCCGGTTCCGACGGTCTTGGTATACGTCGTGGGTATTCCGTTTGCCTTTGTGGTGGGACTCGGCGCGCTCGCGGGGGGCTTCTGGCTGCCGGTCGCCGCGCCTACCGTAGGGGCCGTTGCCGGTATTGCCGGATCCGTCGTGTGGGGCTACGCTACGGAAGGGCGGCGTAGGCGCTTCATAAAGGGAGCGTTTGGGCAGTATCTGAGTCCGACGGTTATCGAGAACTTGATCTCGGATCCATCTCGGCTGCGGCTCGGGGGCATACGCCGCGAAATCTCGGTCTTCTTCTCGGATTTGCAGGGCTTCACCACGATTAGCGAAGCGTTGACACCGGAGGACCTTACGGCCCTCCTCAACGACTACCTCACGGCCATGACCAACATCGTTCTGGACCGCGGCGGTACGATCGACAAGTACGAGGGGGATGCCATAATCGCGTTCTGGAACGCGCCGCTCGAGGAACCCGATCACGCGCGACGCGCGGTGGCGGCGGCTTTGGAGTGTCAACAGCGGCTTGCTGAGCTACGGCCGGGCTTCAAAGAGCGGGTAGGGCGCGACCTCTTCATGCGCGTGGGGATAAACACCGGCCCCGCCGTCGTAGGGAACCTCGGTTCTACACTGCGCTTCGATTACACAATGCTGGGAGATACGGTGAACCTTGGGGCACGGCTCGAGGGCGTCAACAAACAGTTCGGTACCTACACGATGATCTCTGAGATGACCAAAGAGGCAATCGAGGCGGATTCGGGTTCTCCGACGGGTTCGCCGCCGACGCCACCCACGCCGACGCCACCGATTCTACCGATGTCGTCGGAAGCCGGCGACAATCAGCCTCTTGCTTTTCGTGAGCTCGGGCGCATCACGGTGGTTGGGCGGGCGGAGCCGGTCACGGTCTATGAGCCTATGTTCGAGACCGACTATGCTCGCCGACGGGCCGATCTAGAGGTGTTCTCCGCGGCTCTCGGCGCATACTACGCTGGAGCGTTCCGGGAAGCCGAACGTGGCTTTGCGGCTCTCGCGGAACGGGATTCCCCCGCTGCGGCGTATGCGGAGCGTTGCAGGCACCTCGCGGCCGAGCCCCCGGAGGATTGGAACGGGGTTTGGATTATGACCTCAAAGTAGAACCGATACCGCGGGGAGGGCAAACGCAGGCGGACCAGCACGGTTCCGCGGCAGCGGCGAAAAGCCGCTGAAGCAAGTGCTCGCTCCCCTTGCTACGCTGCTATGGGCCCCCGGCAAGCCGCCGAGACCGAGCACTCGCCGCCGCGCTTCAGGGCGCGTTGTCCAACTGCGTTTCCCTGATACTGCGGGGCGATACCCTTTCAGCCGGCCTACGAATCGGCTACACTACCGCCGGTATGGATTCGTACTGGGATGAGCTGAGCTACGACAAGGCCCTCAGGAAGGAAGCAGCGCTTCCCCGCGGTTTTCGCGTGGGGACGACTACGCTTGAGTTCACTCCGGCGGAGCGTCCGACACGTGAGCCGTACCGGATGGACCTGGGGTGTATTCTTCTGGATGAGCCGACCCCGGCTTTTGCCGGGGTCTTCACTCGGAATGCGGTAACCGGAGCGCCCGTGCGTATCGGCAGAAGGCGTCTCTCTGAGCCGGTGGTGCGCGGGATCTTGGTCAACAACAAGATATCCAACGTCTGTGCCGAGCACGGCGAGCACGACGCCGAAGAGCTCCTGGCGCGGTTTTTCGAGGCCGGCGGTATTCCGCCCGAGCAGGTTTTCCCTGTTTCGACGGGGATTATCGGGTGGGCCCTTCCCGTACCCGAGATGGCTGCGGCTACACCGCGGCTTGTAGAAGGGCTTCACCGGGAAGACGCCGTGGACCTTGCTCGCGCCATCATGACGACCGACGGCTTTCCGAAGGCTCGTTCCGCTTTGTGCGGCGAGGGGCGCATTCTCGCGGTCGCCAAGGGCGCGGGAATGATCGAGCCGAATATGGCTACAATGCTCGTCTTCATTCTCACGGATGTGGCTGTTTCGCGCGAGGTGTTGCGTCGCGTGCTCCCCACGGTGTGTGACGAGACGTTCAACCGCATCACCATCGACGGGGACCAGAGTACGAGCGACATGGCGCTGGCAATCTCGTCCGGGCAGGTGGAGGCGCCTTCGGAAGAAGAGGTAGCGGATGAGCTGCGCGGTGTGTGCGCTCTCCTCGCCGAGGATATCGTGCGAAACGGCGAGGGGACGAGTCATGTGATCGAGTGCACGGTGGACGAGGCACGCACGACAGCCGAAGCGGTCGGGATAGGGAAAGCAGTGGTGAACAGCCCGCTCGTGAAGACCGCAATCTACGGGAACGATCCAAATGTCGGTCGCATCGTCATGGCCATTGGAGACTACGCGGGTCAGGCCGGAATACCGCTCGACACCGCGCACCTCACGATCGAGGTCGGCGAGGTGCCTGTTTTCGTCGGTGGCGCCTTCCGTCTTGACCGGGAAAAAGAGATTCGTCTATCGTCCTACCTTCAGACTACCGCCATGAACCCCCGCCTTCATGGGTATCCGCAGCACGATCGCAAGGTGTCGTTGCGGATACGGTGCGGCTTGGGGAGCGCGCACGCCGCCGTGCTCGGCTCCGACCTGTCGCACGAGTACGTTCATGAGAATGCGGACTATCGGAGCTAGAAGCGATGAGCAACGACAAGGAGCAGGCACCGGAGCAGCCCGAGAGCTTCGAGGCTGAAGTGCGGAAGGCGGGCGAGCTACTCGCCCAGGTGCGTCGGGAGGTCCGGAGGGCCGTCGTAGGGCAGCACGCCATGGTGGATGGGATGCTCATGGGGCTGCTGGCGGGCGGACATGTTCTCTTGGAGGGGGTGCCGGGGCTCGCCAAAACCCTTGGTGTGAAGAGCTTGGCCCAAGTCCTCGACGCCGGGTTCAAGCGGATCCAGTTCACCCCTGATCTGTTGCCGGCGGATCTTATCGGCACGATGATATACCGGCAACAGACCGGGGAGTTTGTCCCGCGCAAAGGTCCGATCTTCACGAATGTCGTCCTTGCGGACGAGGTGAACCGCGCCCCAGCCAAGGTCCAAAGCGCTATGCTCGAGGCGATGGAAGAGCGGCAGGTGACTATTGGGGAGCATACCTACGAGCTGCCGCGGCCGTTTTTCGTCCTGGCCACACAGAATCCGATCGAGCAGGAAGGTACCTATCAGTTGCCGGAGGCTCAGCTGGACCGTTTCATCCTCAAGCTCAGGGTAGACTATCCCAATGCCGAAGAGGAGCTGTCCATTCTCCGCCGCGTCGGTGTGGAGCAGCCGGTGGAACTGAAGCGCATCCTCTATCGACGGGACGTGCAGACGCTGCGCCGGATCGCGGAGCGGGTACCGGTGGACGAGCGAATCGAGCAGTACATCGTGCGGCTCGTCGTATCGTCGCGGGAACAGAATCGCAATATTAACCGTTTCAGCCGGTTTATCGACTTTGGAGCGAGCCCGCGTGCGTCGATCTACCTGTTCCGCTGTGCCAAGATCCGCGCGCTGTTCGAAGGGCGGGGCTACGTGGTGCCTGAGGACGTGAAGGCGGTCGCGCCGCCGGTTCTCCGCCATCGCATTGTTCTCAGCTATGAAGCCGAATCGGAGGAGTTTACACCGGATGACATCATCAGACAGCTTCTCTCGGCCGTCCCGGTCCCGTGAGTCGACGGCTCGGCAAGGCGCCGCTCGGCGGGCGCCGCCTCGTGATGCGGCAGAAAGGGGCCGCGAAGAAAGAGGCCACGAAGGATGAATAAGAAGCAGAACCTCTTTCAGCGCGTGAAGCGGGTCGAGCTCATATCCAAGGAGCTGGTGGAAAGCCTCCTTGCCGGTGACTACCGCTCGGTGTTCCGGGGACCGGGGATTGAGTTCGACGAGGTGCGCGATTACGTAGAAGGCGACGATGCGCGCCTCATTGACTGGAACGTCAGCTCTCGCATGGGAAGTGCCTATACGAAGACCTTCCGTGAGGAGCGAGAGCTTCAGCTCTTCATCCTGGTGGACATGAGTGCCAGTATCCTTCACGGTGAAGGCGGGACCGGATGGAATCGCCGGGAGTCGCTGGCTCAGCTGTTTGCGCTTCTTGCTTTCGCCGCTATCCGGAACAACGACCGGGTGGGAGCGCTTTTCTTCACGGACCGAAACGAGCACTGGGTTCCTCCGCGAAAAGGACGGAAGCATGGGCTGCGGTTGATCCAAGAGATGCTCGCGTTCGAGCCCCGGGGCAAGGGTAGTGAGCTCGGCGGGGCGTTGCGCGGTGCGGGGGAGGCGCTCAAGCGACGAGGCATCTGCGTTATCTTGAGCGACTTCAAAACCTCAGGGTATCTGAAGGAGCTGCGAATAGTGGCGCGGAAACACGACACGATTGCGATTCGCATCGTGAGTCCGTTGGATCTCGAATTCCCCCAAACAGGACTCATAGAGTTGGAAGATCCGGAAACCGGCAGCCAGATTCTGGCGCGCGGCCTCTCGCCCGCGTACCGAAAGCAGTATAAGGACTACTGGGGCTACGAGAGGCGCACGTGGCGCAGAGAGTGTACTCGGCGAGGCGTTTCCACCCTAGAAGTTCGTACGGACGAGGATCCGGCTGCCCGGCTGGTCCAATACTTCCGCCGGCGACGCAAAAGCAGGAGACGATGAGCAGAGTTCTACACCGTTCGGCCTCGAGCGTCGGATCAGTATGCTCAGTGACTTGCTACTCTTTGTGCTCGAAGTTCGGACGCCTGGGCTTCGTTGTGACGCTCGGACTAGTGGTGTTAGGGGTGCCGGCCGGGGAGGCCACCGCGACCCCATATGTGATTCGAGAGACTCAGATGGTGCCCGAAGAGCCCACGGTCGGCGAGCTTGCCGAGCTCCGCGCCGTAATCCGTGCCGAAGACCAGGAAGAGATTCGGGTTCCCGACGAGCTTCCGAATACCGCGTGGGTCCATGTCCAGAACGTTCGCGTCGTTCGGCGTGAAGAGGATGATGAGCTTCGTATTACTTTTCAGGCTTTCCGCACCGGGACGGAAACGCTTCCTCCGATCGACCTGGGAGCATTCGTTATCGACGATCTGGAAGTACGGGTTGCTTCAGTGCTGGAGGATGCGACCCAGCCGGCAGGACTTCGGCCGCAGCTGGTCCTGCCTCGGAGCTATGCCTTGGCGGTTGCAGTGATCATTGCGCTCGCCGCGTTGCCGTTCCTCGTGCACCGTTCGATATCGCTCGTGGCGGCTGAGCTACGGCGCCTGTTGGATGCGTACCGAAGCGCACGGCCGTATCGGCGGATCATGCGCACGTTGCGGTCGCTTCACACCCTGGTGGAAGCCATGAGCCCCCGCGACTTCTACTTCGCGCTGATGGACGAGGTGCGAGTGTATCTGACGGCGCGGCTTCACGCGGATTTCCGGGTGGCTACTACCACGGAGTTACCGCTTCTTATGGAAGGGAAGATAGAGCACGCAGAGTCGCGCGAAGCCTTGAGTGAGGTGTTCCGCACCGGCGACCTGGTGAAGTTCGCGTTTGCCCGGAGCGACGTGCAGGATCGGGTCCAGCATATTCAGCGGGTGGCGGAGCTCGTAGCGGTCGTCGAGGAACGCGACGTTTCCGGTACGGTGCGGCGGGCTGTGCGTCCCATCCGGCGGCCCTGGGTTCCGCAGCCTGAAGAACGGGGGGCAGGGCATGTGGTCCGTTGACCGCCCGTTGGTGTTGCTGCTGTTGGCACTGGTGCCGTTCGGGTTCTATTTCCGTCATTTCTGGCCGGGCCGGGGTGGACGCATTCGCTTTCCGTTTCAGATCTACGGGGCGGACGGGTTCCGTCCGGCGCGGACCGGTCTGGGATTGGGGCGTTTTGCCACGGCGGCGCTCTTCTGGGTGGGACTGGTGACGCTGGTCGTCGGGTTGGCCGGACCGGTTCGGGTCTACCGCGAGCGCGTGTACCTTTCGCCCGGGATCAGCATGGTGCTGGTACTTGACGAGTCGCCGAGCATGGCGGCGCGAGACATGGGGGAATTCACTCGGTTCGAGTCGGCACGGCGTCTGATGCAGCGGTTCGCCGCGGGGCGTGAGAACGACGCAGTGGGAGTGGTGTCGTTTGCCCTGAGGGCGGCAGTGCGTTTGCCACCGACGGCGGATCGGGATGCGTTGAACCGCGTTGTGGACGATCTCTCGTTGATGGACCTCGGCGACGGTACGGCCATCGGGGATGGCCTCGCGCTTGGGGCATTAGCCCTAGGCGACACGGCGGAGGGCGAGAGGGTCATGGTCCTTATGACGGACGGGGTGAACAATGCCGGTGAAGTTTCCCCACGAGAGGCGGTTGGTATCGCCGAAGAGATGGGAATTCGCATTTACACCATCGGGATCGGTGGCGAGGATGAGGCGCCGATCGAATTCACCGATCCGGAGACCGGTAGAACTCACCGCGGTTTGGTGGAAGATGTGTTCGACGAGGATTTTCTCCGAGAGGCTGCCGAGCGTACCGGGGGGCGATACTTCCACGCCGATTCCGATGGCGCGCTCGAGGCGGTGTTTCGCAGCATCGACGGGCTGGAGGCCGTGGAGCGTCACGCGCGCATTGAAGTGCATACGGTTCCCGTAGATCGTTGGGTCGTTTTTGCGGGATTCCTGGCGCTGCTCGGGAGTATCGTAATGCGGTATCTAGTGTTGCGGGAAATCCTATGAGCGTGAACTATCCGGAAGCTCTTTGGGGGTTGCTTGGCCTCATCCCGCTGGCGGCGCTCGTGGTTGTCCGACTTGTGCAGGGGGCAGGCGACGTGCAAAGGCTGGGCGGGACCGAAGACGGAGGGGCGCTTCTCAAGGTCTATCGCTGGAAGGCCATCATTACCGGCGGATGCATCCTGCTCTTCTATGCGAGCTCGATACTCGCTCTGTCGGATATCACCTACGGGGAGCGCGAAGTCCCCGTCGAACGGAGCGGGCTGGAGGTGGCGATCGTGCTGGATGTGAGCCGAGGAATGCCGGCGGACGATGTAGACCCCAATCGCCTCGGTCTTGGCGTGGATGCGGTACAGCACACGATCGGAGAGCTCGATGAGGCCTATGTGAGTCTCACGGTCTTCCGCGGGAGCGGGAGTAACGTGGTACCGATGACGGCCGATCGTACCTTGCTGAAGACGGTACTCGAAACTGCCGGACCCGGTTACATGACGGCCCCGGGTACCGACATCGAGAGCGGGTTGGTGGCTGCGTTGGATAGCATCGGGTCGAGCACGCGGCGGCAGCCTGTTGTCCTTCTTGTCTCGGACGGGGAGGAGCTTTCGGGAGATATGCGATCCGCCGCCGACCGGATCGCACGGCAAGGGATCCCGATCTTTGCGGTCGGCGTCGGTACCACGGCCGGGTCAACGGTCACGCTCTCCGGTGGTAGTTTGCTGCGTGACGCCCAGGGAGAGATAGTCACCACATACTTGGAGCCGGAAGCGATGCGTGATGTTGCTGAACGGACGGGGGGCCGGTATTATCACTATAGCGGTGTCGGGACGGCTTCCGACATTGCCGCTGACATTCGTGAGACCGAGCGAGAGATCCAGGAAGCCGGTGCGCGGACCGAGCCAATACGGCGCTATCCGGTGTTCGTCGGGCTGGCGGTTTCATTTATGGCTCTCATGATTGGTGTGCGGGTGGTGAAATGGCGCGAACTATTCTAGGTGCTCAGATTACTGTCGGGATGGCTCGCCGATTCTCGCCTTTTGCCCGGGGCTTGCTCCGATACGGGCTTCTCGGCGGTTTTTTCCTAGGCGTGCTCTTCATGCTCTCCGGGTGTGAAGCGCTGGGACCGCATGCGGAGGTGCTCCGCGGGAACTATCTCTTCGGGCAGGGAGAGCACCGAGCGGCTGGTGAAGCATACCGCACAGCGGCTTCATGGGGCGCACACGGCGCTTTCGTCGCCTACAATCTGGGGAATGTCGCGTACGCCCAAGGTGATCGCGGGGCGGCGGAGAATCTGTGGGGGACTGCCGGCGAGAGTGATATGGAGGAGGTGCGTTTCCGCGCGGAGTTCAACAGAGGGGTTTCGGCAATGGACCGCGGCAACTATGAGGAGGCGTATCGTCGGTTCCGAGCGGCACTGCTGATTCGGCCTGGAACGGAGGTCGCTCAGGTGAACCTCGAGCTGGCGTACGACCGGCTTCAGGCACAGGAATCAGCAGAACGGGACGCGGCCGTCACCGATACGAGTGAGCCGGCGGAAAGTCAGCAGGAGCTTCTGGATACGCTTCAGCAATACGAGCAGGAGCGCTGGCGTGCCCGGGCGGAGGATTCGCCGGAACCCGAGCCTGAGGTGGACGATTGGTAGATCGTGACGGGATTGCGGGGCCTCCCGTCGCTCGGCGAAAGGCGCTATTCTTGGGCGCCGGGGCATTGACAGCTTTTCCGCCAGGGGTGCGTGGTACGAGGCCATGATGGACGAGAGGAGGCGAAGCGATGAGTGACTTCGGGCGTATTCTTCAGGAGTGGGAGCGGCGGCAGGCCAGGGAGAGGGAGGCCTCCGCGCCTCGGCAGAATTCGGACAGGAGCTTGCGGGATACCGCGACGGGCCAGGAGGCACAAAGGCTGGAGAGCGTGCAACAAGTGCTTCGCGACTGGATCGATCGTTATCCTCCGACACCGGAGCACAAGGAAGAGGAGCACGAGCTCGACCAGCCGCGCCCCAGCCCTTCGGTCGAGCACCTTCCCCCTGAGGACACACTCGACTTACACGGTCATACCCAGAGAGAAGCGCGTCGGCGGATCCGTAGGTTCTTGGCAGAGAGCGCTTCCCGTGGGCTCGTGAAGGTCCTCATCGTCCACGGGAAGGGGTACCACTCCTCGGACCGAGAGCCGATTCTCAAGAGAGTAACCTACGAAGAGCTTCAATCCAATCCGTTAGCCGGCAGAATAGGCGTCCCGCCGCGCGAGCTCGGCGGACGAGGCGCCGTCTGGGTGGCGGTACGTCAGCGCTCTCGGTAAACGATCCGCCCGCGGGTAAGATCGTACGGAGAAAGCGCGACCTTGACCTTATCCCCGGGTACAATTCGGATGTAGTGCTTCCTCATTTTCCCCGAGAGGTGGGTGAGAATCGTGTGTCCGTTCTGCAGCTCTACCCTGAACATGGTGTTGGGCAGAGACTCCTTGACGACGCCTTCTACTTCGATTGCTTCTTCCTTTGCCACGAATCCTCCCGAATCTTGAGTCTGCGATAGCGTAGTTAAGCTGCGTGGGCGTTGTCAAGGTAGCGTCGGAGCGCTTTGTGATTTCGTGCCAACTTAATGAGGAATTCGGCAGGAGTTCCTTGATAGTTTGGGGCCTTTTGTGCTATCAAGCGAGCTTTGAGCACTTTTGGACTTGAGCTTCGAGTATTATCGAGTCTTAGAGGGAGTGAAGCGACGTATGGACCAAGAGTTTATTGAACGAATGAAGCAGCGGTTGTTGGAGATGAAAAAGGAGATCCTGGAGAATCTCGCTCATGAGAACGAGGAGTTTCGGGAACTCGTGGAGAACGATGACTCCAAGGACCTTGTGGACGTCGCCAGCTCGGATATCGACAAGAAGATGCTGAGTACGGTCGGTGATCAGGAGATGAAACGTCTGCGCCTCATCGAAAGCGCGCTGGCCAGGATTGAGAGTGGGGCGTACGGCTACTGTCTCAAGAGCGGGAAGCCCATTCCCAAAGAACGGCTGGAGGCAATTCCGTACGCGTTATATACGGTGGAAGAGCAGGCACAGATGGAGCGGCGAAACCGCTAACGTGGAGCCGGGGAGTCGCTCCTATATCATGGTGTGATCGGTCGAGAGCTCGCTCTGTGCAGACTCCCGTTCCATTACGGAGTACGGTCCGTGGCCGGGGAACAGGCGCGTTTCCGGAGGGAGGCGAAAGAGTTGCGATTGTACGCTCTGCTCGAGTTGCTCCTGATTTCCACCACGGAGATCGCCTCGGCCGATTGCTCCGAAGAACAGGGTGTCCCCGGTGAAAACTGCCTGCAGGGACTCGCTGTAGAGACAGATGCTTCCGGGAGTGTGTCCGGGAGTATGCAGGACGGTGAAATCGGTCTCTCCAATGGTCATCCCGGCGGAGAGCAGCTCGTCAGGCTCGCGGAGCTTGCCGTACATCGTTGCAAACGCTCGAAGGCCGGGATCACCGAACGGCTCGAAAACGGCTCGGGCCCACGGTTCGTGTTCCGGATCGAAGAGCCGGCTGTCATCTCCGTGTACGGCAAGCGGAATACTCCGCTCCGGTGTTGCGAACTGGGCCTGAATGCTTGCAGCTGCGGAGACGTGATCGATGTGCCCGTGAGTGGCTATGATGCGCCAGGGACGAAGGTTGAGCAATTCCAGGCGCTCGAGAATCCGTTCTTCCTCAGCCCCCGGGTCTATAATGAGGCATTCGCGTTTCCCGGTTGCGATGACATAGCAGTTAGTATGTAGTGGTCCAACTACGATGCGTTCAATCATGAGTGATACTAGAGCATACCGGCTACCATCGGCTTTGGGCAAGGAGAGAGGGTTTTGATCTACGTCATCACTGTGCTCCTGATAGCGGCTGTGTTCTACGTTGGCGTGCCCGGAATTGGTGCTCTGGTTGTCCGGGCCCGTTGGAGGCGATTTCGGAAAGCTCTGGTCCGCTCATCCTTTCGGCCGCAGTTGGGATACTCCGAGTTACGCAAAGCCGAGGATGCGGAAGGACGAATCGCGCTTCGACGTTTCTTTGGTACCTTGGAGGCAATACAAGACGGAAATCGACTCTGGTTACGGTCCGGAAGCCTGGCTGTCGCTGCCGACATGGAAAACGCGTACGTGTACGTGATGCCCCCCGCCGCAGAGACTATATATGGGGCGGAAGGCGAGTTTCCCGAAGAGGTTCCCGAGGTGCTCCCCTGGTCGCGGTTAGGCGGGGTCAGTGAGGGAACGAAAGTCTTCGTGAGCGGGGTCCTGGCCGGGGACGGGGGAAATCCGGTCCTGCGCTCGGGGTGGAAGGATCCGTTGCTGGTCATCTTCTATGACAGCGCCGATTACGAATTGCTGGCACGAGCTGTCTGGTGTGCACGCCACAAGAACGAGTACTGGAATTTCCTCACGCCTGCGGCTCTTATGGCAGGGTTGCTGGCTTGTGTCATCGCGGCATATGCCCTGGTTCCGGGGGTGGGCGTAGCGGCACGTCCGGCGGCGCT
>PWGF01000287.1 GCA_003554375.1 Spirochaetaceae bacterium | reverse complement strand
GCGCAGGACCTTCAAAGCCGGGTAAACAGCGCGGTGCGGTACATCGTGCATGCCGAGCCGGTTATTGCATTCTTCAGAGACAGCATTATCCCGCTCACGAAAGAGGGGCAAGTACGGTATCTGCGCTACCGCGCGGGCGGCTCGAACGATCGAAACACTCCCTGATCCGAACGCGATAGACGCCAGGGAGCCCCAGGGCAGCGCATCCGGCCCAGACAGTTTGTGCGGCGGCACTGCGGTCCGGCCCGGCGGCGCCGTCGACCGTGCTGCTCAACTTCAAGCGGGATATGACGCCCATACAGAGAACCGATCGCCGCCGTTCTTACGCCGGCAGACGTCATATGCGTCTGCCCTGCAGGGGGCGGAGCGATCTTTCATCACTCCTCCCGGGTATTGTATAGTCGCATAATATAGTATAACTGCTGGGAGTCGCGGCGCGTCGGCCGGGCCGGTGCGCCCGGCCTCCGGCTTCAGGCCCGAGCCTCGGCCTCGGCCCCGGCCAACTGTTCACGCCTGCACAGGCGCTCGATGGTGTAGCGCCGGCCCCCGTGCACCACTACTGTGGCTGCGGGGCGCACGCCGAGGCCGCCCCCCGTCCCGGCACTCAATAGCCTACCGCCCGGACGGCTCTGCTCGGCCCCGTCACAATTGACATATCCACGAATAGCACCGTACCGTCATTGGCAGGGTCAGCCTATGCTTTTTCGCGCAACTCAGATTCTCCTGAGCGCTGGTTTCCTGCTATTCCTCCTGGCGCTTGTCCCTCATGGTGCGCCGGCCGAGGTGCTCGCGCCCCCGTCGCTGCCCGGCCATGCCCTGGACGAGGCGGAAGGTGGGCTGAGCGGGAGCCTGGTCTGGCTCCGCCTTCAGCGTATTGACGACGGTCCGGCCCGTGAGCGGCACAACTACCACTTGGACCTCGGCGGCCGCTTCGTTCTCTGGCAAGGAGCCCTCGGCGCCGGAACCGCGCGGTCCGAAGAGGAGAGTACCGGTCCAAGCGACAGCGCAGCTCCGGCCGGAACGGGACCGGAGCACCGGAGCGCGCCCCGTCTCTCGATCGAAGGGGAAGGACGCCTGATGTATCAGAGCGAGCCGCCGGCTCCCGGCTCATGGCTTATGGACGCATCGGCGTTTGTCTCCGACCTCACCGTTCGCGCCCGGGTGATATGGGGCGGCGGATCGCTTGGAGTGTTCTACCGGAACGACTGCAAACATGACCTGGACGAATCCAGCAGGCGTCTCGTGATCCATGACGCTCTCGGTGTCGAGGCGGTTTCGCCTATTCTGGAGGGAACATATCGGCGGGGACCGGGGGAGGAAGGTTCTCCGCCGGATGCCGCGGAGGCGAAAGCGCCGCGTTGGGCGGGATGGCTCTCGGGCCGAGTCGAACTGGCCGCTCCAATTCTCTTCGAGCCGGCGGACTCGCCCGAGCCGTACCGGGCAGGAGCGTACGGGCAGCTCGATCTAGAGCCACTCATTCTACGCAACGGCATCACGCTGTTTTCCACACTCCGTGCAGGAGCTCGGTACAATCGAGACCCGTTTGCAGACGAGGAGCCCTACCTACATATGGACTACATTGCCCGGCTCGGCATCCGCGGGCCCCGCCGCGAAGGCCACGCGGCACTTTTCGTTGAGGCTCACCGCCTGCACGACGACTGGATCACTGAAGAGACGATCGGCGCCGACACCGAGCCGCTTCACCTCCTGAGTATCGGGCTCCAGCTCACTATCGGAACCCCGGCCCAAACGGCCGGGCGGTAACCGGGCCCGCCCACCCAGGGCGCTACGCCGAGGTTGCAGGCCCCTTGCAGCAACTACGCCCCGGCCCGAGCCCACCGGGCGCGCACGCCGAACCGGCCGAAACAGAGCGCCACCAGGAAACACCCCGTTGTTACCAGAACGATCGTTCCGCCGGAAGCGACATTCAAGACAAACGAGAGATAGAGGCCCAGCACGCTCGACCCGAGTCCGACGCCCCCCGCTATCACCATCATGAGCCCGAGCCGATCGGTGATAAGCTGCGCGGTCGCCCCCGGAGTGATGAGCATTGCAACCACCAGAATGATGCCGACCGTCTCCAAGCTCGTGACGATCACCAGCGTGAGAAGCAGCATAAGCCCATAGTGAACCCGCCGCGTGTTGATACCGACGGCGCTCGCCTGCACGGGATCGAACACATAGAGCACCAGGGTGTGGAAGCTCAGAAGCAGCACGATCGCCGCGACCACCGCGGCGTACAGCGTGGCCACCAGAGCCCCCATCCGGACGCCAAGCACGTTTCCAAAGAGGATGTGCATCAGGTGGGTGCTGGTTGCCATCCGGCTGATGACGACCACCCCCGCGGCAAAAGCGCCGGTGAACACGATTCCGATCGCCGCGTCCTCCTTGATCTTCGTGCTGCGCTCCACCGCTCCGATGGCAAGCGAGCTGAGCGCACCGCTCGCGAACGCCCCGACCCCGAACGGCACATTCAGCGCGTATGCAACGGCCACGCCGGGCAACACCGCGTGCGAGATGGCGTCTCCGAGGAGGGCCCAGCGCTTCAGCACGACGAAGCACGAGAGGACACCGGCCAGCGTCCCCACAAGCATCGACGTCAGCAGGGCACGCCGCATAAAACCATACGCGAAAGGACCGCCAAGCGCCTCAGGCAGAGCCGCGGTGACGACACGGATCGCCTCGAGCAGACCTCCGACGATCCACTCCCCTGCACCGAGGAAAACCTCTACTACCGCAGCCATCGGTACTACCGCAGCCATTGGCGCACTCCTCCCGGCTCAACCGGTGCCAGTACCATACACTCCGCCAATGTCGTCTGCCGAGTTCGAAGGTCCAAGCCTGGTTTCCCGCTCAAGCGGTTACGAGCCCTTCGTAGACTTCGCTCAGCACATCGTGGCGAAGGACGTCGTCCGGAGCCCCTCCGTGAGCGCGACCACCGCGCGCCAGGAGGAGCACCCGGTCCGCCTGCCGCGCAAACCCGTGCAGGTCGTGGGTAACCACCACGACCGTCTTCCCGCGCCGGCGCTCACGCTCCAGGACCGAGGTGATCCGCTCCTGCGTCCGGTAATCCACACCGGCAAATGGCTCGTCAAGGAGGATCACCGCGGCCTCCTGGGCAAGGGCCCGCGCCAAGAACACCCGCTTCTTCTGCCCTCCGGACAGAGCGCCGATACGCGCATGCTGCATATCGAGCATCTCCACTGCCTCGAGCGCGCTATCGACCGCGTGCTGGTGAGCGGATCGAGCGAAACGGTACGGCGCGAAGCGCACGATCCCGTCCCGGCGCATGATCGCATGCCGGCCTCCGAAGACCACTTCGCGCACCGAGATCGGAAAGCTCCAGTCGATCGCTTCCTCCTGCGGAACGTATGCGATGGCCCCCGAACGCCTGGCGACCGCGAGCAACTGCCCCTGGACGCGCACGCTCCCCTTCTGTGCCCGCATCACCCCGCTAATGAGCTTGAAGAGCGTGCTCTTCCCGGAGCCGTTTGGGCCGAGCACGGCAAAGAGGGTCCCCGAGGGCACCTGCAACGAGAGATCGCGCAACACCGGCGGGCCGTCGTACCCCGCGGTAACGTGTTGCAACTCAAGGGCCGGAGGTTGCTCGGTTTGCTGCCACTCGGCATGCCTTACCAGTCGATCCAGAACGTGAGCCATATATCCTCCCGTGCCGTGTCTACCGGAGCTCCCTGAGAAGTAGCTCCATGTTGTGGCGCATCATAGCCTGGTACGTCGGCGCATCCTCTTCCGGCTCGGAAACCGAATCCACATAGAGCGGCCCGCGCACGGGAACTCCGGTCTCTTCGGAAACGCTCAGCGCGTAACGCTCGCTCACCGTGCTCTCGTAGAAGATGGCTCCCGGCTCGAGCTCGTCGATCCGATCGATGATCCGAGCCATCTGGTCGGGAGTCCCCTCCTCTTCCGCGTTGGAGCCCCAGATTCCGTCGTGCTCCAGATCAAACGCGTCCGCAAAGTACAGGAAAGCCGCTTCGCTCGAGATGAGAACCCGCCGGGAAGACTCCAAGCCGGCGAACTCCTCTTTGAGCTCCTCGTAGAGCGAACGGAGCTCCCCCGAGAGCTCCCGGGCATTCTCCCGGTACACGGATTCCCTCTCCGGATCGATCTCCGACAGCGCGTCCGCCACGACCTCTACATAGCGCGCGGCGGCTTCCGGATGCATCCAGAGGTGCGGATCCGGGCTTCCTTCGAGGTCACCGACGCGGATGGGGATCGTCGGCCATCCGCTCTCCGGAGCGACTGCAACGCGCGGTACGTCGTCTTCGAGGACCTCGAGCGCCTGCCCCAACCACTGCTCGAGCTGATACCCGTTGTAGAAGAACGCGTCCGCCTCGGACAGGTCGGCGAAGTTTCGCGGACTGAGCTCCCACTCGTGGACTTCCGCTCCCAAGGGCGTCAGGCTGCGCACCTCGGCAGCATCCCCCGCGACCCCGGAAACGAGATCCTCGAGCACGCTGAAGCTGGTGGCTATAACCATCCCATCCTGTTCAACGGCAACAGTAGCTTCTCTCCCCTCCAGTTCGGTGTCCGCGCCCGTTCCGACGGTCTCCGAACCGCAGGCACCCAGCGCGAACGCCCCGAGCATCAAAACCGTACCCAACCTTGCCGTAGCCCTCGGAACTCTCACCCGGCCTCGCCGCCTCGTCATAGTTTGATTACTCCAAGTCCGCAGTTTGTGCTGCAAAATATACAGGTTGGACGGGGCGATTGTCAAGTGCATCTACGTAGAGGCGGCGGGGTTTGCTCGCTCGTCTTGTGTTCGCCTTGCCCAACTTTCGTGGGTTGACGCAATTTCCGCCCGGGTAGTATAAGGACCCGAAACCCACATACGCTGCCGGCATTTCCCGGCGGGTGGGAGATCCGAGCACCCGGAGAGGAAGATGCTACTGAAAAGAACTATACGAAATACAATCCCCCAGAGAACGACCGCCACTGAGGGCGCCGCAGCACCGCGAGCTGTCGCCGCACCTGCCGGCACGCCCGGACGCTCTCTGTCGCCCGGACGCTTTCCGCTGATGCTCGTAGCCATTGTGGCCCTAGTGACCGTCACCGGATTTCCGGCGATGGGAGGCTCCGAGCCGGAGGCGCAGCCCCTTACCCTCTACTCCGGCCGGGGCGAAAGCCTGGTGGAGCCGGTGCTCGAGGATTTCCAAGCGGAGACCGGCATAGAAGTGGAAGTCCGGTACGGCGGAACAAGCGAGCTGGCGGTGCTCCTTCAGGAGGAGGGATCGGCCTCACCGGCGGATCTGTTCTGGGCGCAGGACGCAGGCGCGCTCGGCGCCCTTGCAAACGAGGGCCGCCTTGCCGAGCTCCCGGCAGAGCTCACCGACCCACTCCCGGAAATCTTCCACAGCACCACGAACCGCCGGCTTGCAACGAGCGGCCGCGCACGGGTTCTCGCATATTCGCCGGACCGGGTCTCGGACGATGAGCTTGCCGAGAGCGTTTTGGACCTTGTTGAGGCCGATCCCTACGCGGGGCGAGTGGGTTGGGCGCCTACGAACGGCTCCTTCCAAGCGTTCGTTACCGCCCTCAGGACCGCGCACGGTGAAGACGTCGCCTTCGAATGGGTGTCGGCGATGCAGGAGAACGGCGCGGAGGCGTATCGCAACAACACCGCCCTCGTCGAGGCGCTCGGCGCAGGCGAGATCGACTTTGCGCTTGTGAACCACTACTATCTTCTCCGTTTTCGGGATGACGATCCCGACTATCCGGTAGAGCAGGTGTTTTTCGACGACGGGGATGTAGGAAACCTCGTGAACGTCGCCGGTGCGGGGATCACTACCCACAGCGAGCGCCGGGAGGAGGCGTTGGAGTTCCTCCGGTATCTCTTGAGCGCCGAGGCACAGACCTACTTCACCCAAGAGGTCTTCGAGTACCCCACGGTCGAGGGAATCGAACCGCACCCGCAGTTGGTGCAACTCGACGGTCTCCTGGCGGCAAGTCCCGATCTCGATCTGGACCTCCTGGAAGATCTCGACGGAACACTGCAGCTACTGCGTGAAGCGGGGGCTCTGTGAGAAACGGGGGCGTTCGGCAGCGAGCCAAACAGCGGAGCGCCCCACCTGTCCTCCTCTCACTGCCGCCGCTCCTCGTAGCGGCGGCTATGGTCGTTCCCTTGGCCTACCTCGCCCTCCGCGCGGCCGAGGCCGATACCAGCACGCTTTTCGACCTGGTTTTCCGGACACGAACACTCACCCTCCTATGGAATACGGTTCGACTCGGGCTCGGGGTCGTCACGCTTACCACGGTGATAGGCCTCGCGCTGGCGTGGCTCACCACCCGAACGGACCTTCCGGGCCGCCGCTTCGTGACGGTACTGGCGGTGGTGCCACTCGCGGTTCCCGGATATGTCATGGCGTATGCCCTTCTCAGCCTTGGCGGAAACTTGGGGCTAGCTGCCGAGCTTTTCGGCTGGGCGATTCCGAGGCCGACCGGCTTTGTGGGGGCTCTCCTGGCGCTTACTCTGTACTGCTATCCATATGTATTCCTCAACGTCCGTTCGGCGCTCGCCGGATTCGACCCGAGCATCGAGGAGAGTGCTCGCAGCCTGGGGTACCGCCCCCGTCAGGTCTTCCTGCGTGTGGTGCTTCCGCTTCTCTTTCCGGCCCTCTTCGCGTCGTGGGTCATCGTCGGGTTGTACGTATTCGGCGACTTTGGAGCGGTTGCGCTCATGCGCTTCGAGGTCTTCAGCTACGCGATATTCACTCAGTACTCCGGAGCGTTCGATCGCGTGTACGCGGCTGTGCTCTCCCTCATGCTCCTGGCTCTGGCTGCGATCCCCATGCTCGGCGAAATGTGGCACCTGCGCCGCGCCCGCGTCGCGCGAGTTGGCAGCGGCGTAGCGCGAGTCGCACCGCGCATCCCGCTGGGAACCTACAAGCCCCTGGCCATCACGTTCGTTCTGGTTATCGTGGGCGCATCAGTCGTGCTCCCGGTGGGCACGCTGGTCTCCTGGATGGTGATCCGTCCGCCCTGGGGTGCGCTCGGAGACGTGCTCGGTGCGTTTGCGAACTCGGTCCTTGCCTCGGCACCTGCAGCCGCAGGGGCCGTCTTGCCGGCATTGCCGATCGCATACCTGCGTGTACGCTACCCTTCCCGAATGTCCGGATTCGCCGAGCGCGTGGCCTACGTGGGCTACGCGGTCCCGCCGCTTGCGTTCGCCCTGGCTCTGGTGTTTTTCGCCCTCCGGGCCGCTCCATTCCTCTACCAGACGCTCCCGCTCTTGGTAGGTGCCTACGCCTTGAGCTTTCTGGCGCTGGCTATGGGGCCGATACGGAGCACGCTCCTGCAAGCGCCACGGCGACTCGAGGAAGCGGCCCGCTCGGTGGGATATCGGCCGGTCACTGCGTTTGTACGAGCGATTCTTCCGCTCTTGCGCCGGGGCATACTCGCCTCGCTTATGTTAGTGTTTGTTATGGCGTTGAAGGAGCTTCCGATCGCATTCCTCCTAGCGCCGACGGGCTTCACGACGCTGTCCGTTGCCGTCTTCACCAGGACCTCGGAGGCCATGATGACCGCAGCGGCACCGTATGCTTTCGCCATCGTTCTCTGCTCCTGCCTCTTTGTCGGGCTCCTACTCCGGTACGAAGGAGGCCCGTACCCTGCTCAATAGCGACACTGACGACCGAATCCGGGCTCGATCCGAGAGCCCGACGGGAGGATACCGATGCCTACACCGCATGTAGAACTACAGAACATAACCAAGCGCTTCACAGCCGATCGTCCGCCGGCAGTCGACCGGGCAACATTTGCCGTCGAGTCGGGGGAGATATTCGGCCTGCTGGGGCCGAGCGGCTGCGGCAAAACGACGACGTTGCGCGTTATGGCGGGGTTCGAGCAGCCGGACGAGGGCGACGTGCTTCTCGACGGTCGGTCGATCCTGAACCTTCCCCCGGAGAAGCGACGAATCGGTCTTGTTTTTCAAGACTATGCGCTCCTGCCGAACCGCACGGTCCGGGGCAATATCCTGTTCGCGCTCCACAAGCTTCCCCGCCATCAGCGCCGGCAACGCGCCACCGAGCTCCTCAACTTGGTAGGCCTCTCCAGCCAGGCGGATAAGACTCCGGACGCCCTATCCGGGGGACAACAGCAGCGGGTTGCATTGGCGCGGGCACTGGCAGCTGACCCGGAGATTCTCCTCATGGACGAGCCGTTCTCCAATCTGGATGCTGCCCTCCGGGACAGCACACGGCGCGATGTCCGGCACCTTCTGAGGTGCGCCGACATGACTGCGATGCTCGTCACCCATGACCAGGAGGAAGCGCTTTCGTTCTGTGACCGCATTGCGGTCATGCGTGACGGCCGTATCGAGCAGATCGGCAAGCCGGAAGAGATCTACATGCGGCCACAGACTCCGTTTGTTGCACAGTTTCTGGGTCGGGCCAATCTGTTGCGAGGAGAAGCGCACGGGAGCTTCGCCGAGACCGAGCTCGGCGCGATCCCGATCGATCGTGAGGGAGAAGGTACCGTGCTATTGAGCTTACGCCCGGAGCATCTGGAGCTTGAGCGGGCCGGGAATGCCGAGCATGGACAGCACCCGCCGGCCGTAGTCGAGAGCCGGGAATTCCGTGGTCACGACCTGACGTACCGTGTACAATATAATGGGAGGACGTATGTGGCCCATACGGAGTACACTCGGTCGTTCTACGCCGGGGAGCGTGTGCACCTCGTACCGCGCGAACCGGCTGTGGTGCTCAGGCAAGCCGGCCTTTGCCGAGCCACGCAGAGCGTTCCCGAGCAGTATCAGGAGACGGCTCAGACGGCCGGTCAGGCCGACCGGAGCCCCTAAAGCTTCGACGGCTCTGCCGGCCATCTGTCCTGAGGCTGTCCTGAGGAGCCCCTTCGGGCTGCAACTAAATGGATGGATCATTGGCGTCATTCGGGAGGATTGAGTTATGGCAAAAAAACAGCTGACCTCGCGAGCGGGCCCCGCCGAGCATCCGCTCTCTGAAAGCCTAGAGATGTACCTCAAGACAATCTATCAGATCGAGCAGAAGAAGAAGGCCGCTCGGGTAACCGACATCGCGCACGAGCTGGGCGTTATAAACTCCTCGGTGACCGGTGCACTTCGGACTCTCTCGAACCGCGGCCTCATCAACTACGCGCCCTACGATATTGTAACGCTTACTGACGACGGAGAACAGCTTGCTCGCGACATTCTGGAGAAGTACACCACCCTGCGCCAGTTCTTCATCAAGGTGTTGGGCATGGACGAGCAGACGGCGGAAGCCGATGCCTGCCAAATGGAGCACCGCGTATCCGCCACGCTGTTCAACCGCTTGAGTCGGTTTGTCCAGTACTACGAGAGCTGTCCGTTCGAGAAAGTCAGATGGAACGAAGCGATCGGCTACTTCTGCACGAGGAATCAGGACGGGTGCGACCTATGCGAGGAGGACCGTGACTCGCTTCCATCCCAGCGCGATTCCGGTCAGGCGGCCCCGCCCTCTTCATAGTTCCGAAGATGCCTCAGGAAGACCGAGCAGTTCCCTGACATGCTCGGCAGCATCGATACCGCTCATAGCGGCCTGCTCAACTCGCGTCCCGGCCACGCCATCACCGGCGCACACAAGCGGAGGGCTCTTGGATATCGTCACGTAAGGGCGATTGATCGTCTGCAAGACGCGCGCGTGAGGCCACCGGGTAACCTGCACCCGCGCCCTAGAGAGGTCCAGCCACTTCTCTACCGCGCCCACGACAGCAGCGATCACTACGCCATCCGGTCGATCAAAGAACTGTCTGCTGAACGCTGTGGTCGTATGGATGGCTACCGCGCTGCGGTCGCTCGGCATCCCTTTCTTCGTGTTGTCCACGATCAATGACGCCACCGGACCGCCCGGCTGCACGATCCCCGGTCCAGGTACCGGATCATCTTCAGTACAGAGCGCCAGAATGGTCAATAACGGAGCATAGCGGATGCTCTGCAGCTCTTTCTCTATCAGCGAGTCCACTTTGTGAAGCATCGACGGCACATGCGGTACCGGGACAGCCAGAATCACCGACACCGCTCTGAACTCCTGCGCGTCCGAAGTGAAGACAGTATATGCGCCTCCCTCTTCACGTACCGCAGTCACCCGTGCGTTACAGCGGACAGACAGACCCTCTGCAAGTGCTTCCGGTATTGCGGACATACCCGGAACTCCGCAATACCGTGGCTCCCCATCGGCGTCCACCGTCCCATCGTCTCTCACGTAGCCTCGCGTCCACTCTCGTACAATTCCGCTCGCTATCCAGCGGTCCACGATTCGTTGAAATCTAACGTCATGTACCTGGAAAAACGGAGCCCCGTCATCGAAGACCGAGCCCTCGATCCGGGGACTTCTGAGCCGTCCGCCGGGAGACAAGTTTGACTCCAGCACCAGAACACTCGAACCGGTCCCCTGGAGTTGCCGCGCAGCACTGAGGCCGGCAACGCCACCGCCCACGATAATCGCATCATACCGTTGATCCCGTTTCATACGCTCCCGTTGGTCCGGCGCTCATACTATACCGGCCGTACCGCTGCTGCTTTCAGAGCCTACCATACGATACGAAGAAGTATTACGCAAACGCCGAACGGCGCCGACATGGCGTTTACCAACCTCACTGTAATACCTCCCGAGAGAATGCTTCCACGAGCCCCAGAGCCTGCGTGCCTGCTGTGCCCAGGGCGATCAGAGTTCCTACCCAGTACGTTCGTATCTGATCCTCCATACCGTAGAAATATCCGGGGTGCACGAGTACACCGGTCTCCCGAAGCAGTTCGAGCGCGGCCTCCTCATCATCGAACCGCCCCGCCGAGCTCCCGGCTCCTAACGGAGGCGAATTCGTGAAACCGGACGCCCCTCCCCTGTCCGCAGGCAACTCCGCCCACTCGCCGGTTCGTCGGCACGCGGACTCCACCACAAAATGGATACCACCCCGAGTCGGGTGCACGAGAAGCGGCACCGCCGGATCGCGGTTTACGCGCTCCGCCCAGCGGTCCAGGACATTGCGGAGATTTTCGACCTGTTGAACGATCTTCCGCCGAGTCGCGTGATCACCCAGTAGAGCCGCCACCGTGTGCTGCGAAGGACCGGAAGCATTCAGATACGTGTCATTGACGAGCTCGAGCCGCTCAAGATCGGATTCCCGCCACGGCCCTGAGCACCCAAACCACGCGACCTTCAGATCGGGAGCAGCGCAGATTTTGGACAATCCGTTGAGCGTGCAAATCCGCGCGCCCGCTTCCTGTGCGAAACGCGCAATCCTCGGAGCGTTCCCTGAGTTCGGAGCACCACGGAGGAAATGGCTGAAGACCTCGTCCGAGATGACGGGCACATCCGCCTCGGCCGCAGCACGCG
>PWGF01000193.1 GCA_003554375.1 Spirochaetaceae bacterium | reverse complement strand
GGCCCGTCACTCGGCGTCGCCGCCGGCGCCGCCGGAATCGCTCCCGCTACGGGGAGTCGCTCCTGCTCCGAGAGAAATCGAGCGCCGCGCGTATGTCTTCGGCGATCATCTCGCGCTTGCTTTCCTCGATGAAATACGCGTGCCCCGCCTGGAGGTAGGACGGGAACAGCCGCAGCGAACCCAAGAAGTACTTACTTCCCCGCAACCGGTAGGTGGAACCGGCAGGAATCGCCCGAGCGCCCGTCCGCCGGCGCGCGATGTGGTTCACTGTCTCGATCGCTGTGTCACCCATCAGGAGCAAGGCTCGGAGGCGCGGAAACTGATCGAGCTCTTTCTCCAGAAGCTCCGAGCAGGCCCGCGTAGTCCCGGCGCTCAACCTATACCGCGTCTTCCGGCATTTCACCGCCGGCGTCAGGTACACCCCGAGCCCAAGGATATCGTCGATCGTTTCCACGTCAAACCCGGCATCGCGAAACGCCAAAACCGTCGTGCGGTCAAAAAGCGACTCGCCTCCCGCATAGTAGTTGTCGTCGGGGTCGGCCGCCGTGGTCTCCGAGATCAGAACCGTATGCACGGTCAAAGGATCCAGCTCGATCCGCGCAAGCTCCGGTCCGCCGTTACTCAAAATGTCCGTGCAATCCCGCCGGTAGCACGAGACTCCGTTGTTAATCCGCACCGATTGCGCCTCCGTTCCCGTCGCGCTCAATGACCGGACCCGGCCGGGCCGACCCGGCCCGTATGGAGTATACCACAAACGTAGCGGGCGTCGAGCATTCGGGACGCCACTGCTTCGGGCATGCTAAGCGGGGTTATTCAGCGATCGAAATTCAGCGTCCGCGGTCTCTGGAGTACTCCCCGGCGGGAACTTGTACCGGAAGGGGCCGGCGCTTGTCGAACGTCAGCAACGTCTCCACCCCGAGTTCGGCCAGAACTCGCCGGACTTCCTCCCAACCATAAGCCACCTCGTCGAGGTGGTGGCAGTCCGAGCCATAGGTCAGCGAAACACCCATCGAATGGAGCATGTTCACCAGGGAGGCGGATGGAAACGCCTCGCCACACTTACGGATACCGGAAGTGTTAATCTCTACCGCAATGTCGGCCCGGGCGACGGCGTCCATAGCTTCCTCGATATAGGGTAAGATATCGCAGTCGGTGTCAGGCCCCATCGCCCGGATAGCGTCGAAATGAGCGATTACGTCAAAGAGCCCGGATTCAGCCGCGCGTCTGACCGTTGAGTAGTAATCGTAGTACACCGCCACGGGGTCACGCACCTTTCGCCACGTGGAGGGCTTGAACACGTGGTATCCGTTGAACTCGTGAACCGACCCCAGCACGTAGTCCAGTCTTTCGTCGGCAAGCGCCTGCCGGTAGACCTCCTCCGTCCCCGGTAGGTAATCGCACTCCACACCGATGAGGACCTGGATCCGATCGGAGTAGACAGCTTTGAGCTGTGCCGCCTCACTCAAATACCCCTCGAACTCGTGCTTGGCCATTTGAATGTCCGGCGCGGGATGATCTTCCTCGTGAGCGAATAGCGGTGCGTGGTCGCTCAGCCCGATCGTGGACAACCCCTTCCCAATTGCCGCCTCGATGTAGTCGCGCAGTGTACCCTCTGCGTGGCCGCACCGAGCGTTATGGGTGTGAAGGTCGATTATTCCGCACATATCTGCTCCATGAATAACACGTCAGTAATTCTCACCAGCTGCGATGCCTTTCCGTCAGAGAGCCGGCACCGCCCGTTCTTTCAATGACTTCCGTTCAACCAGCGCGCCTTGTAGATGCGCGAGCCGAGCAGCGTCCAACGGTTTGGACCGGCGATCTCCTCCACCGTATCGGTCCACCACTGTTCGGCCGCTCTAACAACGACGGTCCGCCCATCGGCGACACGTCGACTTATGGACTTGACGTTGGCCACTCGCCGGCGGAGGGGACACGGCTCGAACTCCCGCTCCTCACTGTCCAGAAGCCACATACAGTCCACATCGCTAACGTAGTACCAGGCCGGCGTAGTGCCGGCAGGCGCCAAGTCGTGGCCACCGGGATACTCGCGCGTCCGAGTCCCAATCCTGCAAGGCAAGGGTAACTCCCCGTCGGCCGCAAGCCTGGTCCCAGAAGCCGCCCGCTCGTTCCAGGTGAAGAACTGGACCTTCTCACCGCCAAGGGCAACGACCCGCCGGCGCGCCCGATCAAAGCATACCCCGTGGGCGTCGGGCAGGCGCACGATCTGCTCGGGTCCGGTGCCTTCGCCGGTTTTGATCACTGCCAGCGCATTGCCCTCGCTGGCAACGCAGAAGACCGTTCCGTCGTTCGCAATCGCCGCCGAATGGGGATTCCCCCCGGCGTAGGCGTACCACGTCACCGCGCAGCGCCAGATGTCCACAATCGCTACGGCCCCGCCGGACGCGGTCACCAGTAACTTCGTCGATCCTACAATCGGTTTAACTTCATCGAGCAAAGTGAACCAGTCTTTGTGCGACGCTCGTACCGCCGGGTCGTTGCCCGGCGCCCATGACCACAGGTGTGCTTCCGGTCGCGACCAGTCCTTCTCAGTGTCGAGCGCAATAATACGGTTCGTCTTCTGCTCCGTTACCAAGAGCACGTTGGGGTTGCGCTCCCACCCCCCGGCAGGCTTGCCCTGCTTCACTTGTTGGCCCCTAACGTTAAACCCTCGATGAAGTACCGCTGGAGAAATACGAACACCATGAGGGTCGGGATGGTCCCTACAAGCGAACCAGCCATAATGACCGTCCAGTCCGTGACGAACTCTCCTTGCAACGAAGCGAGTCCCGTGGTCACCGGCATCTTGTCACCGGTCCGCACCAGAATCAGTGCCCACAGGTAGTCGTTGAAGATCCAGGTGAACAAGAGCGTGGCAAGAGCGGCAAAAGCAGGAAGAGTCAGCGGCAACATGATCTGCCACCAAATCCGTAGCTCTGAGCAGCCGTCGATATGGGCGGAGTCGAAGATCTGCGGCGGCACTGTGCTCATGTAGTTCTTGAGCACGAAGGTATTGAAGCCTAAGAAGAAGGCAGTGTGTATGGCAATGAGTCCGATATACGTGTCGTAAAGACCCATCGCGTTCGACAGACCGAAGACCGGGATCATGAGAATCTGTAGTGGCAACATCATGCCGAAAATGAACATGTAGTAGATAGGCCGCCTGCCGGGAAACCGGAACCGACTGATAGCATACGCGGAAAGCGAGGAGAGAAGGAGCGTTGCACCTAGAGCTGGGAGCGTGATGAGAAAGCTGTTCGGTAGATACTGTCTCATTCGCCCCTGACGCCACGCCGCGAAGTAGCTATCGAACGACACTTCCTCCGGGAGCGCAAAGAATCCACGGAGTATGATGTCGTCGTAGTCGCGCACGGACGTGAACAGCGCAACCAGTATCGGTGTTAGCCACACCGTCGTCACAAGCAGCACGGTGAAAAATACAATCCAAGACACTATTTTCTTGCGAACTTTTCTGCGAGAACGGTAGTCAGGCATGGTCTTCTTCTCTAGCGATACGACTCAGGTAGAACACGATGAACACAAAGGCGAGCAGGAACAGCACCACTGCGATTGCTGCTGCATATCCCATCTGATACCACTGGAATCCAGTGAGGTAGATGTAGTTAGCAAGGACGTTGGACGCGTTGTGCGGCCCGCCGTCGGTCATCACCGCCACGAGAGCGAAAACTCGAAGTGAATCGATGATGCTGATCACAATAACGACAGTGGTGATCGGGGCAAGCTGGGGCAACACGACGTGCCGAAAGCTCTTCCATGAGCCTGCGCCGTCTACTCTGGACGCGTCGACAAGGTCCTTGTTCACACTCTGAAGGCCGGCAAGGTAGAAGACCATCACGTAGCCCACCTGCCGCCACACGCCTACTGCTATGATCGATTCCATAACGGTGCTTGCGTTTGCAAGCCATCCCCTGGCCAGCTGAGGCAGTCCGATACCTCGCAGTACCGTGTTGATGAGCCCGTGCGCCGGATTGTACAACCAGGACCACACCAGCCCCGCCACCACGAGCGAGAGCACCATCGGCATAAAAAACGAGGCTTTGAAGAACGTCGAGCCCCTCACCTTTCGGTTGAGCACCATCGCCAGGCTTAGCCCCGCGGCGATAGGTACGGTGATGAACACCACCATCCACTTCAGGTTGTTCAGCAACGAACGGTGAAACACCGGGTCTGCCGCTAGCCTTCGGAAGTTGGCTAACCCCACGAACGTTGGCGAGGTAAACATGTCCCATTCAGTAAGACTCAGGTAGAACGTATAGAGCATGGGACCAATAATCCAGATCAGATAGACGGTCACTGGGAGCAGAAGAAAGGCGAACGCAGTTCGAGTCTCCTTTCTTCTGCTTCTGTTAACGAGTCGCTGCGATTTCACTCCCAATATCCTCCCCCAAGGGAAGAGCACGCGTGCCGCCTGCGGGCATCAGACGGCGCGGACCATGGGGTCCGGAGCCGGACCCCATGGCATCCTCCGCACCCTACTGGAATATCCGTACCCGATCCTCTTCGAGCCGGTCCAGAATGCGCTGGGCGTCACCGGTGTTTTCCCAGAACTCAACAAAGGCGTCATAACCTCGATCCTGCATCTCGTCGTGCGTATCGCGCCCATAGAACTGAGCAACAACGTCCGCACTCTCTACCAACTCAATGCCTTGGATCTGACTTTCCGTAAGGATTGAGCGGTCGATCTTGGAGTGAGTTCCCAACCGTCCCAGCTCCTGGGCCATGTACTCCTGTGCCTCCAATGATCCCATGAACGCGACGAAGTCTTTCGCCAACTCGGGGTTTCGCGTATTAGCGGGGATCATGAATCCGTCGGTTGGAGCGTCGATGCCCACGGGGATGTTCGGATCGATGATAGGGAACTGGAAAAAGCCCAGGTCATCTTCGTACTCCGCGGGATACGCGTCCCGGATGAAGTCTCCCATCAGGAACATCGCCGCTTCGCCGCTAGTCATGAACGGAATCGCTTCCGACCACGAGTACGCCGCCGCATCGTCGATGAAGTAACCGTTGTCGATGAGTGGTCTCCAGTAGTTCTCGAAGACGTCGAGAACACGCGGGTCGTTATAGGATTCGTTTCCATCCATAAGACTCATGTGGAACTCCGGACCGTTTACACGCATGTTCAGGATGTCGAACCACCCGCCGGCAGTCCACCGCCCTCTAGTGCCGATGGTGAACGGAGTCACGCCGTTTGCCTTGAGCGTCTCGCACACTTCCAGAAACTCGTCCCATGTCTCCGGCGGCTCTAGGCCATGCTCCTCGAACACAGACTTCTGGTAATAGACCGCCCACCAGTAGTAGTTCGTTGGGACGAAATACGGAACTCCCTCATAGGAGCTCAACTCGCGAAACCCCTCGGTGTAGTCCTCGTCCCAACTTTCGTCAGCCCAGAGATCGGTCAGATCGAGCAGCAGATCGCGCTCGGCGTAGAATCGCATCGTCTCCCCGGCCATCCACGTCAGAACGTCAGGCGGATTCTCGGCCCGGAGATACGCCGGTAGCGCATCCTTGTAGGTTTCGTGGGCTACGATAGAATGCACTACGGTGACATGGGGATTCCGGTCTTGGTACATTTCGACGAGCGCTTCGTCTACGACCCGCGCGTCAGGGTCACTCAGGAAGGAGTTGTAGACAATAACGTTCTTCTCGTCCTCCACCTCCTGCTGTCCGCCCGCAAACAGAAACGGCGCTGCCGGCAACAGAAGCAGTGTAAGCGCGGCCATAACCAGCTTTCTATTCCTCTTCATCAATCTATCTCCCTTGTTTTCCTTGCGTTACTCGTGGAACGCCGCTCCGCCCCTGAAGCAAGCTCCGCCTACGTAAGCAGTTGCAAGATAGACCGTAGCTTGCTCAGTGCGCGAGGCAGCAGAGCCACCCAATGGTTCAGGCGTACCGATACCAAGTATCTCCTGGCTTCTTCCTCCTTTGGGCTCAGGTGTCAGGCAAAGAAACGCCATCCCTCCGGCTTGGCTCCCGCCGGAGCCGCGAGCCGCCGGCTCCGCTCGCGCTTCCGGACGTGTACAACCTGCGCTCAGCCGGGGAAGAGCGTCTGCCTTAGGGCACACGACAAGGCCGTCCGCCCAGCAATGACAAGCACTATAGCACCGGGATTGACAGAATGCAAGTCCTATTCTATCGTATTGCCCGTCGATGACAGAAAATTTTTATCATACATAGCTTAGGAGGAGCCCATGGGCGAAACCAATCAAGAGAATACCGCTGACGTCTTCTCGCAGATCAGAACCGCATACCAGGGGATGAGCACCGCCGAGACGAAGATCGCGGACTTCCTCCTCGAAAACGCTCGCACACTCGACTATTTCTCGATCACGGACCTTGCCGCCCAAGTCGGTACCAGCGAGTCCACGATCGTTCGGTTTGCGCGGCGGTTGGGCTACTCCGGCTTCCCCGCCTTCAAGAAGGCGTTGTTCTCCGGTGTATTCGCCGAAACCTCGCAGACTCAGCCGCTCTCGTACGAGCGCCTTGTTGCCGGCGACACCCTGGGCGAAGTGAGGAAGAAGCTATTCGGCCTGATGCGGACGACGCTGGACGACACTATCAACAACATCTCTCCGGAGGGGTTCGACAGCGCCACCCATCGTTTGGCTGCAGCCCGGCGCGTCAAGGTCTTCGCCAACAATCAGTCGGGCCACATCGCACAGACCGCTACGCACAAGTTTCTTCTGCTCGGCATGGACATCAGCGTCCACACCGAGCGCGTTCTTCACAAGCTCCAGGCCGAGCGGCTCGGGAGCAAAGACCTGTGCATTGTCCTGTCGCACTCCGGTGAAGCCGATGATCTCTTGGAGGCCATGGAAGCTGCGCGGGCTCGGGGCGCTGCGGCTATCGCCATTACCAGCAACGCGTCATCACGTATCGCCAGAAGCGCCGATATCCACTTCCTCACCGCGCTTCCTATCTCCGGCATCGGCGACGAAGCCGGACTCGTGCGTCTCAACCAGATCGCCGTACTCGACTGTCTTGCTTTAGCCGTCGCCCACTACCGATCCCAGCTTATGAACGATCGTGCCTGACCACTTCCGCCGGAGAAACCCCGCAGCGATAACCGTGGCCGAGGAGTACGGACAGCTCGGGAGACTCAACCAAGGCAAGCATCCGGCACTCAGAGCAAATTCGCCGCACCTACGGAGGATCGTTCGATCGTCCGGAATGCGATAGCACGATGCGCGCAATATGGACGCACCCGCCACACCGCCTCACACAAACTGAACTACCGCCGAATCCACCGTCACCAGCGCAAAGAAGGCCACGATCATCCGGTTGGTCGTGCGAAACCGGACGTCCATGTCGGTCCGCATCTCTTGGAAGCGCTTGTCCATCGCTGCGAACCCCCGGCTCATCAGCTCGCGCTGACGGCTCAGCGACTCCTCCACCCGCACAATCCGCTCCGAGGGCGCGGGATCAGTAATCGTCAGCGGGCGGCGGTCCGGCGCCATCTCCGCCAACCACTCAGGAAGGTGAGACTTCACGTACGAACCGATCTCCTCGAGTTGCCGGTCACTCAATGCCATACCTCCTTGCACTATACCGCCGCCGCACAACCGGTCTGGGCCAAGTGCGTTTGCCCTGGCCCCCGGTACGCTCCAGCCGGGATGTCGCTCCGTCCCGGACACTAAAGGCGGCCTCACCTAGAATTACCGCCCCAAATGCATAAACCCTTGGGTTTTTCCGGGAAGATTACTCTGCCGGGAGAAAGGATAGAAAAAGCTATCAGGAGAGTGCGCGATCGATTTCGTCACGGAAGCGCAGGACATCATCCAGCCGAGTCGTAATGACTGAATAGAGCAGTTTTGGATCGACTGTCTCGTATTCGTGTACGATGAGGTTACGGAGTCGCACGATCGACCGATACGGCTCTACGCTCGCAATCACGCCGAGCGTTTGGAGCTTCTCGATCGCCTCGGCCGCGGTGGCCACCGGCCCTGCTCCTTCCAAGGCGATAATCCGCTCGGCGATATCGATCATAATCTCCCCGGCTACCTGAACCGCCCGCTCCGCCATCAGGCGCGCCGGCCAATCGCTTTCGAACGCTTCAAACGACAGCCCGCGAGTGTGGTGCTTCAGTTTCCAGACATGATCGTCGAGCAGCGCCAGCTTTCGTTGAATGACTCCGTTCCGATTCATCGCAAGCGCTCCAAACGGTAGCGACGCTGCTTCTCGTAGTGAAGAAGCCAATGCTCGTACTCCCGGCACGCGCGCGAGTAGAAGCGCGCCCAGCTTTCACGGTCCCGGCAAAACAGAAGCTTCCCCTTCAACGCCTCAAAACAGTAGACGGGCTCGGCTCGATTCAGCACTCCCAGGTCACACCGAACCGGCCCCACAACGCTCTCACACGCCTCGACAACCCGGGAATAGAACGAAAGCTCGGGGCGGCGCTCGCCGGCCAGAAAGAACGCGATATCCAGATCGCTGTGAGGAGGGACCACTCCCTGCGAGGATGCCGATCCCAACACGTACGCAAACAGTGCCTCGGGAACCGCATCTTCCAGCGCCCGGCGGAGCGCGTCGAAATCCACGGAGTATCTGCGCTCTTGTGTGTCGATATACCGTTTCGAAAGCCCCATGGGTCCGTCACCCGCGGTCAAAATACTGCAACCTCCGCCAAAGGCACGGAAGAAGACCGGAACGGAAACAGCGGGAGGGAAGCCCCGGCCGGCACCCTCGCACAAACTGAACCACCGCCGAGACCACCGTCACCAGCGCGGCGCTCCCGCGCTATCTCCGCCAACCACTGCGGAAGGTGAGGCTTCACGTACGAACCGATCGCTCCGGGTTGCTGGTCACTCAATGCCATACCTCCTTGCACTATACCACCGCCCGCCTGCTACGTCATTCGGTGCGCCGCCCCCGTAGGCACCGGCTGACGCCGCTTCCCACATCGCTTATCATGGGCCTATGCTTCCGCTTATGCGCTATCATGGGCCTATGCTTCCGCTCATGCTCTCGCTCCGCGCGTGCTCCGTTCGAAGGGCATTCACGCGCGCGCGGCCCCCCCTCGCCGGGCCCGCCTCGCTCGCCGGTCCCGCCCCCCTCGCCGGCCTCCTGGCCTTCGTCCTGCTCGCCGGCTGCGCCACGCTCACCGAGCCGCCGATCTACCATGACCAGGCGCTTCGCGACGACGAGGTCATCTACGCCGGCGATCCCGCGCGGGGCACGCCGATCGAGGTCGACGACGACTTTCGCCACCACCTCGTCATCGTCTTCGACGGACTCCGCTCGGACTATATCGAGCCGGATCTCATGCCCAACCTCTCCCGGTTGGCCGAACGCGGCGTTGTCAACGAGAACCACCACGTCGTCTATCCCACCGTCACCCGGCTCAACGCCGCCTCACTCGCCGCGGGCGCCTACCCCGGCACGCACGGGATCGTGCACAACCATCTCTATCTGCCCCAGGTGGACGACGACTTCATGAGCGCAGGCGGCGCCCGTACGCTCCAACGGATCCAAGAGCACGGCCCCCTCTTGACCTCGCCCACCCTCGGCGAGCAACTCCAGGCGTACGGCCGCCAGTACTTCGTGACCGGCTCAGCTTCCACCGGCACCAACTATCTGCTCAACCACACCGGGGCAGGCGCAGGCGTGTGGAACGCCCGCGGGTTCGTCATGCCCGAGGACAAGCGCTCCGCCGCCATCGAAGCCGTCCGCCCCTTCAGCGGCCGCTGGGGCTATCCCAACGTCGCGCAGAACCGCTGGGCGACCGACGCGTATCTCGGCGTCGGCCTCGACGACTATCTCCCGGACGTCGCCGTCATTTGGTACAACGATCCCGACTACACCGCCCACCGCTTCGGCCCCGGAGCGCCGGAGACCGATCTCGCCCTTCGCCACGTGGACGCCGAGCTCGGGCGAATCCTCGACGGGCTCGAGTCGCGCCAGCTCCTCGAGCAGACCAACATCATCGTCACCAGCGACCACGGCTTCTCCCAGCGCGAAGGCGGCTTCCGCGTGAACGAGATCATCGCCGAGCACGAGGGCGGCATAACTCGCTCCGGAAACTTCGCGCGCCAGATCTATGTCGAGGACGAGGAAGAGATCGAGCCGATCGCCCGCACCCTCCTCGGCGACGAGAGCGTCGGCGCAGTCTTCACGCGCCCACCCGCCGCGCCGGACGCCGCGGACAGCTCAGACCCGGCCGACCCCACCGGCCGGGTCCCCGGCACGCTCTCGATGGACCTTATCCACTACAACCACGAGCGTGCCCCCGACATCCTCGCTTCAGCCGCGTGGTCCCACCGGGAGAACGAGCACGGCTACCCCGGCTACAACCGGCAGCACGTCTCTTCGAGCATCGCCGGCCACGGCACCGCAAGCCCCTACGAGCTCCAAGTCACCGCCGTCGCCGCCGGGCCGGACTTCAAGCGCAGCACCACGAACCCCGTGCCCACCGGTAACGTGGACATCGCCCCCACCCTTCTGCACCTTGCCGGTGCCTCCGTCCCCGAGGAGATGGACGGCCGCGTAATGAGCGAAATCCTCCGCGGCGGCCCCGATCCGGCCTCCATCCAGCACTCCATCCGCCGCTACGAGAGCACTCCGCTCGGCCACGTCGATGCCGCAGAGGCTTCGGAAGACGCCGCAGCCGCCACGGACGAGGCCGCATCGCCAACCGGCGACGCCCCCGCCGGCCCGCGCACGGTGCTCTACCGGGCGCACGTCGGCGACCACGCCTACATGCGGAAAGCGCTGATCGAGCGGTAGTGCTCGCCCCGTGCCCGGGCCGCCCGCTCTCTCGGCAAGCCCCGGCGGGCTCACCCACCGAGTCGTGCCGCCGCAGCAGCGCGCCCGACCCTCTCTCACCTCCACCACGGTTCGTGTTAGAATACGGAGCGAAACGAGAGGCCACGCAACTGCCATGAGCGAGAAGGACACCATCTACGGCGACAGCAACCTCGGCAAGCGCCTCGGCAAGCTCCGGAAATCCGAGGCACTTTATCTGCACTACGGCGACCAGAAGACCCGCATCGTCGACCGCATCGTCATCGGCCGGGCCAAGGAGTGTGACATCGTCCTCGCAGACACCATGGCCTCCCGCCGCCACGCCGCCGTCCAGAAGATCAAGGACGCCTACTTCATCACCGACCTCGCAAGCACCAACGGCGTCCTCCTCAACGGAAAGCCGGTCCAGCCAAACACCTACGTCCGCCTCCGCCCCCGCGACGTCGTCACCATCGGCCGCACCGACCTTCAGCTGCTCGTTGGGTGAACGCCGGCCGTTCCGTGGCGCAGGGCAAGGGAACCAACCCACACGAGCGGGTCTTCCACCGCGTCTTCAGCCGCCGCCGCTCCGTCGCCGACTCCGTTTCCGGGCGCATCCCCGGCCGCCTCCGCGGCCGCGGACCGCGCTACTCCGGGCTCCGGCTCACGCCTCCGGTCCCGCGCGGCACTCC